>DKAI01000015.1 GCA_002450755.1 Deltaproteobacteria bacterium UBA6930 | reverse complement strand
GTCGCCTTCTTGCGGGTCGCCTTACGACGACCCGAACCACGTCTTGCCATACGTGTTCGAGCAACGTCGCCGTCTTTGTCGATAAAATAGAGCCACCCCTCTTCGCGCTCTACACCCACCTTCTGTTCAACCGTGGCCTTTCCTCTACCAGGTTTCCCGCCGCCTCGGGCCATAGGAGCCCGACTGACGTGGCCCTTTTTATCAAGGTAGTAGAGCCATCCTTTCTTTCTTTGAACACCGGTTTTTGCAACTTTTGTAGCAGCCATTTTTGTCTCCTCGCTCGCGGCAAGCCGCGTTATGCGATGTGTTGCCTTCGTCGTTGTTTAAATACCCCTCTTTGAAGTCTTCATAGAGAGGCTCGTTCTTTAATTTTTTCGCTCACCCAGCGAAAAAACTCCCGCACGGGGACGCGGGTCAGGGGGTAACAAATGGAGCCGCCGGCCAGCTTCCAATTGTCCCCATGATCATCGGTCTCACCACCGAGGGTGTCAATGGTTTGATACACGATTACTTCTTTGACTCTAATGCCTCTATAACCGTCGCACAGTAGTTTACACCGTCGATACGGCTCATTTCCTGTATTCCTGTAGGACTTGTAACATTAATTTCGGTCAATTTTCCACCAATTACGTCGATTCCAACGAAGAAAAGACCATCTTCTCGAAGTCGTGGGCCAATCGATTGAATTATCTCAATATCACTATCTTCAAGGACGCCAGGCGCCGCCGATCCCCCGACATGAAGATTTGCGCGCAACTCTCCGGATGCAGGCACTCGTAACACCGCCCCTAATGGCTCTCCATCTAGGAGAAGAATCCTCTTGTCACCTCTGCGAACGGCTGGTAAATACTGTTGAGCCATAGCCAGTCGCGAACCGAAATTTGTTGCCTGCTCAATCAAAGAAAACAGATTTACATCGTTTCTTCTAAGCACGAAGATCCCTTCTCCCCCTTTACCATCGAGCGGCTTAATCACCATTTCTCCTCCTAGACGGTCTAGGAAACTAAGAAGCTCCTCAGAATTTAAACTAACAATCGTTTCTGGCATTAAATCTGGGAAGTTAAGCGTGTACAATTTCTCGTTCGCTGCCAAAATACTAGACGGTCGATTAAGAACCAAACACCGACGGCAAAGAGCCAAAATTTGTGTCGAATAAATATATGCGGCATCTACGGGCGGGTCCTTTCGTTGCCAGACGATATCGGAAACTTCGTCGAGCTTGACCCTATGCGCCTCTCCAAGGAAGACAGGAGAATCTACTTCTTGACTTACCTGCATCTCTCGAATCACTGCGACGGGTTGGCCCCCCTCTGCGCTTATCAGCGCAGGGTTTGCGTAGTAGAGGGCATGTCCTCTATTTTGGGCTTCAAGCGCTAAAGCAAATGTCGTATCCGCAGAGATATCTATCGCCTGCGGCTGATCCATCACAAAAACTATTTTCAAATTTTGCACTATGTCCCCTTTACTCGACTCTAAAATGCAGCAGCGAGATCCTTGATCTCGGATAGGACCATTCCGCTAAGAGGTCAAACGTAACTTTCGGCCTCGATACCGACGAAGCTCCTGAAAATATCGCGTTTAGACCTTTATTAGTACTTTAAAGTTTTAGACGTGTGATTTGCAGCAGTAGCGGAGGAAGTGGACGGTTTGCTATCTCCGATAGAAGTCCTGGAGTAGAGCTTGACCAGAACCTCCTCATCTGTCTTAAAATGGATTACCCGACTCGTAGTTTGGGGCGCATTGGTTCTCGTAGTGGGTCTTTTTTACCTCTATTTTTCTTTGCTGCGCGATCTACCAGATTTAAAAGCCCTGAAAGATTACCGCCCCGCCCTAACGAGCGTCGTTCTCGATCGTGAAGGGAAGTTGGTCGGAGAATTTTTTGAACACAGAAGAAGTATCACGCCACTCGAAGACATGCCTGAACATTTAATTCAGGCATTTATTGCAGCAGAAGACGGTAAATTTTACGCGCACTCAGGTATCGACTTCGCATCCATAGTGAGAGCAGCGTGGGCCAATATCACGGCCAAGGGGAAACGCGTGCAGGGCGCGAGCACTATCACCCAACAAATGGTCAAACAGCTTCTACTCTCTCCTAAACGGACGTATCGAAGAAAAATTCGAGAGATGGTGCTGGCCTACCGAATCGAGCAAAGCTTTACAAAGGAAGAAATCCTCTTTCTCTACCTAAATGAGATCTACTTCGGTGCCGGAGCATATGGGGTAGCCGAAGCTTCACGAACCTACTTTGCCAAGGATGTCCAATCATTAAGTATTGCTGAGTCAGCCCTTATCGCTGGCCTGCCAAAAGCACCGGGGAAAAACTCACCCTACAGAAACCCACAAGTCTCGGAAACACGTCGACTCTACGTGCTTAAAAGAATGAGGCAAGAAGGTTTCATAAGTAAAGATAATTACGATTATGCCGTGCGAACGCGACCGACTTTATCTGCTCCTCCAGGGAAAGCTGATTTTGATGTATCCGCATACTTCGTCGAAGAAGTGCGCCGCGATCTCGTCCAGCGTTTAGGCAACGAGACCGTTCTCAGAGGCGGCTTACGAATAGAAACTACTTTAGATCTGGATCTTCAAAGAAAGGCGGTAGAGGCTGTTCGCTCGGGCCTAGAACAACTCGATCGCCGTCAAGGGTATCGGGGTCCAAACAGAACATCGTCGGATAAGAATCTTCAAATCACCATCCAAACTCTAGCCGAATCAAATAAACTTATAGGGGAGAACGAAGAGATACTGATGAATTTTCCCGAGCGTGGCTTACTCGAGGGAGTCATCACAAAACTAGATGAAGTAGACCAATCGGCTCAGGTTGCCTTTGCGCCTGGCTTTACGCGGACAGTTTTCCTCGAGGACGTCAGCTGGGCTAGGCCAAGAGATTTAACCAAAAGCGCCAAAACTATTAAAAACATTTCAGAAGTTTTTAGGATTGGCGATATCGCAACCTTTCTAGAACAAGGCGCGGAAATTGAAGGACTTCGTCGACTCACTCTTGTGCAAAAACCCGAAGCACAGGCTGCGATAATGGCGATTGATGTGTCGACGCATGAAATTCTAGCGATGGTCGGAGGCTACGACTTTGAGTCCAGCGAATTCAATCGTGCAATACAGGCGCGACGACAGCCGGGTTCGGCATTCAAGCCAATTATCTATGGTGCTGCACTGCGACATGGCTACACACCTACGTCGATCCTTTGGGATAGACCTGTGGTGTATGAAGACGAGACGACCGGCTTTACTTGGCGGCCAGAGAACTACGGCAGACGTTTTTTAGGACCTTTGACAATGAGTGAGGCACTTGCCCGCTCGGTAAATAATGCAACTATCCATCTCCTTCGGGATATAGGCGTCGATAACGTAATCTCATATGCGCGAGAGCTTGGCATAGAGGCTCCTTTAACTAACGATCTCTCTCTTGGCCTTGGTTCTAGTCCAGTTTCCCTATTCGAACTTACCCGGGCCTACACAATATTTGCATCACTAGGAAAACAAGTCAGTCCAAAATATATCCGTGGTGTTTATGATCGAGACAACGAACTCATACTTTCTGATGTTGCATTAAAGCCAAATCTCGAAGTCCAGGCGCAAGGATCTGGGGGCAAAGAGATCGAGACTGAAAATACTGCAAAGGATCAAATCCTGGAAAAAACCGAGGCATTCCTCGCGTCTCATTTAGTGCAGGGGGTGGTGACTCATCCAAGGGGTACTGGACGAAGGGCTAAAAAATTAAAAAGGCCGCTCGGAGGAAAAACTGGAACCACAAATGAACAGGGGGATGCGTGGTTCGTCGGCTATTCACCCACTTTAGTAACAGGCGTATGGGTCGGCTTCGACTCAAAAAAAGGTTTAGGTAAAGGAGAAACAGGAGGCAAGGCGGCCCTACCTATTTGGATCGAATTTATGGAAGCGGCACTCGAAGGGCATCCAGTTTCGGAGTTTCCGGTACCAAAAGGAATTGTTTTTGCGAGGGTCGACGCAACTACCGGAGAACTAGCGACCTCCGCCGGTAAAAACACGTTTTTCCAGGCCTTTATCGAAGGAACCGAGCCTACCCAAAAACTAGAAAAGAAGAGCGTCCTTGAAAATCGTCGTAGTCTTAGGTCAGATTTCTGAGTTGGGATAATAACGGTGGTTTTCAAGCTGTTATAAGTCAAGACTCCTGGATGTTAAACACAACTGCTTCCTCATTTTTGAAACAAACCCGTTAACCAAATTGAGGCCTCAGTCCCAATTTCTGTGAGGCCTTTCCCAAAAAAATGATCCGCATTCTTAATAACATTCAGTTGTATCGAACGGCCATCATCCAAAAGTTGGAGCTTTCTCGGAGGCGCAATTTCATCGTACTCACCCGATATTAGCAAGACTGGCTTTCCCAAGGACCTCAAAACATGCTCGGCAAGATACTCTGCTGGTGGAGCCACAAGAATCAGCCCTCCTACACGCGGATGAGAGGCTGCGCGAAGAGCTGCAAGTGAACCGAAAGAATACCCTGACGCTACAATACCTCCACTGACAACCTTAGATATCAAATCCATAGCAGCCCCAAAGTCAAGATCTGCATCTGCTGTTTCTCCGCTGGGTGTTCCTGAACTTCCACCTATCCCGCGCCAGTCAAATCTAAGTGACGAGATATCTAGGCTTCGCGACGCCTCTGCAAGCTGCTTCACCACGGGTGACTCCATGCTGCCACCGTAAAGCGGGTGTGGTGGAGCAATTGTTATCCCTCTTTCCGAGGAGCAAGAGCTTAAAGCTCCCTGAAGGGTTTCCCCATTCCTCCGCGGTTCAATATTTACTAAGGCTTCCGCTCTCTTCAAAACAATTCTCCATACATGCATGAAAGAGCCCTCTTTCCAAAGCAAACCTACTGCGGATCGGAGCTTTCACGCCTAACCTCGGTAATTATGTCACAACGCATAGCTTACCAAGGGCCGACCTTAAGCGTCCTGATGGAAAAGACTAAATTTCCTAACGGAAAGGTTGTAGACCTAGAAATGATTAAGCATCCCGGTGCATCGGCAATTGTTCCGTTTGAGACCAAAACAGAGGTTTTGCTAATTCGCCAGTTTCGACCCGCCATCGGAGGCGTCATATGGGAAGTTCCTGCAGGAAAGATCGAGAATGAGTCCCCTTCGGCATGTGCAGCACGAGAGTTACGGGAGGAAGTAGGGCGCCAAGCAAAAATTTTAGAGGCTCTAGGTAGTGTCTTGACGACCCCGGGCTTTACTAACGAGGTAATACATCTTTTTGCAGCCTATGAACTTGAAGTTGTCCCCTCGGCCGAGGAAGAAGACGAGTTCATCGAGGTAGTAGCGATGCCCCTAACGGCGGCACTGGACTTAATCTGGACCGGTGATTTGCGAGATGCGAAGAGTGCACTGGCGATACTCCACGCAGCCCGACGCGAAGGGCTTTTAGCACCATGAGGATCGGGATAGCGTTAGCCTGGCATCACCTCACTTGGCCACAATTGCTCGAAGCAGTCTCTCTGGCCGAAGACTTAGGTTTCCAAGCTGCCCTTGTTGACGGCGATGTCAGCCAACTAGCTAGCCGAGGCGACCACACCATCTTAGAGGGTTGGACCGCCACCGCTTCATTACTTGCAAAAACACACCGAATAGAGATCGGCTCTATTCGTCTGGTACACCATTGGAATGCGGCTCGATTAGCTCAAGCGGTAGCAACGCTCAATCATATCGAACCTAATCGCCTGCGGTTTATCGTTTCGATAGGTGGGCAACGGGCGGACCTGCGTTTTGGTTTCTCCTCAAAAGGCCCAAGTGAGCGGATTCAATGGCTGGACGAAACGTTAACTGTGACAAAAAGGCTATGGAACGGCGAAAGTGTCGATTTTCAAGGCCGATTTGTTCAACTTTCGGGAGCAAGAGTAAGGCCGGCTCCTGGGAACCTTCCTATACAAATCGCCGCTCGGGGGCGGCGCCTTTTAGAACTAGTCGCTCGGCATGCAGATCGCTGGGATATCAATTTGCCACCCCTGACGGAGAAAGTACAAATTGCTGAAGAACATTTAGGAGCTGCTTGTAGACGTCTCGGACGAAACCCCGACTCAATCGAGCGATCAATGTGGCTTTTTACGCGCGTGGGCGCAAAAGCCACCGATTCTGCAGTGCAAAAAGAATTTCGAAAGCTGAACCCATGGTTTTCGGACGTGACGGAAAGTGATTTGCCGAATGCAATCATTGCAGGCAGCCCCGACGAATGTCTTGAACGCATAACAACTCTTACTTCACAATTCCATTTAGACTTACCAATCATTGACTTTTCAGGCTTAACGGCAGAGGATCTCACTTATCAGATTAAAAGCTTGGCGAAGGCGTTTGCGTAAATGCTTCGCACTTGAGCTAGCTTAGGCGAAGGTTATGTTCGGAAATCAATCAGTACGTTTTGGACCAGGCTTCACCCCAAACGTGATCAAGGTCCTTATGATAGTGAACGTAGGCGCGTTCATCCTCCAACACCTTTTCAAGGGGCTTTCGTTTGTTTTTTCGGCCATACCCGCGGCCTTTTGGACCGAAGGATATCTTTGGCAGCCTTTTACTTATATGTGGCTCCACTCAGAACAAAGCTTGTCCCATATAGGTTTCAATATGCTCGCTCTTTGGATGTTTGGTTCACCTCTTGCAGCTACATGGGGAGAAAAACGTTTTCTAAAATACTACCTCCTATGCGGACTTGGAGCAGGTTTTCTCATAGTGACATGGCCAGCGCTACCAGGCTTTTTCGGGTTGAATGCGCCTCCGAGTTACACTATGAGAACTTTGGGAGCATCGGGTGCGGTTTTCGGCGTTCTATTAGCTTACTCTCTTACCTGGCCAACGCGAACGATCATGCTCCTCTTCCCTCCAATTCCAATTAAAGCAATTTATTTCATTCCATTTCTTTTTCTGATGGAGTTTCTTTTTGGCCCGTCAAATGTCAGCACTGTAGGCCACCTCGGCGGTGTAATTGCAGGCTGGCTCTTAATGAGAAAAACTCGAAAACTTCAGATATTGCCTTCTTTTTCTTCTTTAAAGCATCGCTGGCGACGCTATCGGATGCGACGAAATCTGCATGCAGTGGAAGACGATGACAATCCCTGGCGACGCTAAATGTCCGGTGGTAGCGATTCGAAGAAACCTGACACCAATTTAGATCGAGCGGCCCAGCTGTTAAATGAGGCCGAGTTCTCGATAGCACTCACAGGCGCAGGGGTCTCTGTTGAAAGTGGGATACCGCCCTTTAGAGGTCCCGGCGGCCTCTGGACAAAATATGGAGAACCCCCGCTCGATGGATATGAGCGATTCATCAGTGACCCGAAACGTGCTTGGGAGGAATTGCTCAAACCGACAGAAGACTGGCTAGTCGGGCTCAGACAAACCCTTGGAAGAGCAAAACCTAACGTTGCTCACTTCTCTCTCGCAAAACTTGAGAGTCTAGGGGCTATCGGAGCTCTAATAACTCAGAACGTGGATGACTTACATCGACAGGCTGGCCAAAGAGAACTTTATGAAATACACGGAAACTTTAAACTCCTGAGATGTGTTGGTTGTAGTGAGCGCTTTTCGTTTGAAAACTTTCCGATCGATGTTAAGAGTCTTCCTCCTAAATGCCCAAATTGTAAAGAACTGATCAAAGATGACACCGTACACTTCGGGGAACCCATTCCCTCTGAGATACTTGCCTCTTGCGAGCGAGTATCTGAAAGAGCCGATTGCATCTTAGTAGTTGGAACATCCGCCACCGTTTATCCTGCAGCTGGATTCGCGGTTGAAATAGCGCGACGTGGTGGAACATTAATAGAAATAAACCCAGAGCCTACCGAGCTTACGGAACTTGCAACAATTTTCCTGGGTGGTACGGCCAGTGCAATCTTGAACGATCTATCTGAGAAGATCCTTAGATTGCATCGACCTGGATAGTGTTTCTTTGACGAAGTACACAAACAACAACGTGAGAGAAGAAGAACGTAACACCGCAGGTATCGATGTTGGTTCAACTTTGACCAAAATCGCGACAACTGATGAATCTGGGAAGTCAACCTATCAATGTATATATTCAAATTTTCTTGGAAACCTGGATAAGATTTTAGAAAACATACCTCCTGATCGAATAGGTTTAACTGGTGCCGGTGCACATCACTTAAAAAAGATGTTTCCCGGCTCTTCGTATTCAGATGAATTTAAGGCGTGGAGCCGGGGATATCGGGAAATTAGAGCTTCCTCAACGATTGTGTTTCCATTTCCGTTGCTTCTGGCTGTGGTAGGAACTGGCACTTCTTTTATCCATCTCCAATCTCACTCTTTTGGTAGAGCTGGAGGAACTGCACTCGGTGGCGGAACTCT
>DKAI01000092.1:3988-10103 GCA_002450755.1 Deltaproteobacteria bacterium UBA6930 | reverse complement strand
GGATCGGTAATTGCTCAGTTGGGTCTGCCAGATATGAAGGTCCCAATTTCGGTTGCTTTGTCCTTCCCGGAGCGACTTGAATTAGATCTTCCCAGTCTTGACCTAACAGAAACTGCGACGCTGCATTTCGAACGCCCTGACGGAGAGCGTTTTCCTTCGCTAGGGCTCGCCTATCGAGCACTTGCCTCGGGAGAAGCGGCACCGGCAGTTCTTAACGCTGCAAATGAGGAATCGGTTGCAGCATTTCTTAAGGGGAAAGTTTCAATTCCTGATATTCCTCGGCTTAATGAGTGCGCGTTAGATGAGTGGGAGCGCCTTGGTGGAGGGGGACTCCGAGATCTCAGAGACGTCCGAGAGGCTGATCTTTTTGGCCGTCGGTTCGTATCCGGGCTGATCCCGGGTGGTCCTGCCCCTGAACGAACGGAGGATGGAATGTTTGGGGAGGCAGATTTGTAAATGAGTCAGCTCTTAACAACGGGAGAGTTCATTTTTGCCCTAGTCTTGATGCTGGGCGTCGTGATTACGGTCCATGAGTATGGTCACTTTATAGTGGCGAAATGGTGCAACGTAAGGATTTTAAAATTCAGCATTGGATTTGGGAAACCAATCGGCGTAGGCCGTTTTCGACTTTCAAAGGTATGGAACGGGACAGAATATGCGATTTGCTGGATACCTTTAGGCGGGTATGTGCGGATGCTTGGGGAGAGCGACGAAGAGGTAGAGGAGCCGAGAGAAGGACCGGGTACCCCATTTAGTGAAAAGCCGCTATGGCAGAAGCTTTTGGTCCTGGTGGCGGGACCCGCCATGAACTTGGTGTTGCCAGTTGTACTTTTCGCATGCATCTATGGGGTGGGGTTAAACCGCGAGGCGGCAATTATCGGTACCGTCGAGCGCGGTTCACCAGCCGCTGAGGCTGGGCTTCACGCCGGAGATCGAGTAACGCAGATAGACGGTAATGCAATTTTCTGGTGGAGTGATCTTATTGGGTTAGTAAGAGGAAGTCCGGGCGAGACTCTTTCTTGGACAGTAGAGAGAGCTGGTCGCGAGTTGACTGTGCAAATCTTAACTGAAGGACGGCGAGGGATTGATACTTTTCGTACTCCAGTCCGTGTGGGCTGGGTTGGGGTCCAACATACTCGGTTGCGGCCTGTCCTAGGGGTACCCGACGCGTCTTCTCTGGCCTCCGATTTGGGCTTTCGGTCAGGTGATCGAGTTTTGTCTGTAGATGGAGTGCCTATTGAAGATTGGGGGCAATTGGAGCTCCAGCAACGATCTAGCGCTGATTCAACTTTGAACGTTGAGGTTGAGAGATCTTTTCCGGGCGGCCCTCAAACGTTATTCATTCCCGCCCCCCGCCATGAATCTTTCGACAAACTAGGGTTGATAGCCGCCGTAGTAACAGTTGCTGCCGTTACACCTTTTTCGGCTGCGGCTGAAGCGGGTATTTTGGAAGGTGACATGATCGTAGGGTTGGACGGTAAGCCGCTTGGCAGTTTTTCAGCATTTCAAGAGGCAGTTCTTGCTGGAGGAGGTGTTGAGATGGTTTTGATGGTCGCCAGAAATGGCGAGTCATTTGAGATAAAGGTGCAGCCTAGGCTTGTCGAAGTCGAAATTTCGGGGACCCCGCTTGATGTTTATCGAATTGGTATAGAGGGGAAGAACATTAATCTCGCAGGAGTTTATGATTTGGATAGGGAGTTGAATCCTTTGGTCGGTTTGGCCCGAGGTGCCGAAAAGACTGCCGAGATAACGGTCCTGTTCATGCGAGGATTAAAGAAAATGGTGTTCGGCGAGATCTCAGGAAAGAGCATCGGAGGGCCGATTGAAATCGCTCGGCAATCGCACAGAGCGTTAAAGACGGGCTGGGAAAGCTTTGTGGAGATGCTGATCCTTATAAGTGTAAATATTGGAATCTTAAATATGCTTCCTATCCCGGTACTCGATGGAGGACAGGCTTTGATGTATAGCGTTGAAGGTTTGAGTCGAGGCAAATTGTCTAAGCAGGCAAGAGGGTTGTTTCAGCAATTCGGAATGATTTTCTTGCTAGCAATCATGGCTTTCGCGTTCTGGAACGACATTTCAAGAAATTGGTCGACTTTCTTTGACTGGCTCACAGGTTTCTAAGACGGGTAAACCCGAGGTTGTCCTTGCTCTTGAGACCGCTACTCGGCGGTTATCAATTGCACTCATAGGCTCTTCTGGTTGTATTGCGGAGGTAAGTGATGACAGCGAGCGGATCCACAGCGAGCGACTTTTGCCGGCTGTAGACTCGATGTTTAAAAGAGCAGGCCTAGATCTGCAAGATTTGACGGGGGTGGCATTGGCGATAGGGCCAGGCTCTTTTACGGGCCTGAGGATTGGTCTGGCAACTGTGAAGGGGCTCACTTTTGGAAGCTCTCTACCAGTAGTCGGAGTATCGACACTGGCGGGTTTAGCGGCGTCAATCGAGTCAGAGCGAGTTCCGCGAGGTGCTATCTTGGATGCGCAGCGCGGTGAGGTCTATGCAGGTTGGTCGTTTCCCGGGCCAGACCGAGCCCAGCTTGAAACTGAAGGTGTTTATTCAACAACGGAACTGTCCAATTGTATTCCGGCTAAAACCCAAATTGCAGTTGGTGAAGGGGCTGAGGCTTTCTCTGAAAGGCTTGCTAAGAATTCTTCGATCGACCTGATCACGAACGTTGTCTCAAATGCTCGCAACATTGGAAAAATAGGAATGGACTGTCTGAAGGCGGGAAGAGGAGTGAGCGCAAATGGTTTGGCCCCTCGTTATCTGAGGCGGGCAGAGGCAGAGGTAAGGCGGACAGGGAACCGATTCGAGTGAATTCTCCCCTTGGGGGAGAGGTTTATTCGATCGTATTTTGACACTTAACCGCTGCTCATCTAGCGTCGCAGGTTCAATTTTCTTTCCGGGCGTAAAGCCCTTTTTTTTGGAGATTTTCATTGGCGCTTCAAATTTTCTACGACAAAGATGCAGACTTAGCCAGGCTTGAGGGCAAGACCGTTGCTGTTATTGGGTACGGAAGTCAAGGACATGCTCATGCACAGAACTTAAAGAGTTCGGGCGTTTCGGTCATAGTTGGACTTCGGAAAGAATCAGCTTCCTGGAACAAAGCTGAATCTGCGGGACTAACTGTGGCCACCACCGCGGAAGCGGCGAAGGCAGCAGACATAGTCATGCTGACTGTTCCAGATGAGCTAGCTGCCCAATTGTACTCGGAAGAGGTGGCGCCTAACTTGGTAGAAGGAAACTATCTTGCAGTAGCTCACGGCTTTAACATTCATTTCGGTTCGATTAAGCCAGACGATGGCATTAATGTTTTCATGGTTGCACCGAAGGGCCCTGGTCATACCGTAAGGGCTCATTACGAAGAGGGCAAAGGGATACCCTCGCTTGTGGCGGTTGATGCCGATCCGTCCGGTGACACTTTGCAGGTGGCTCTTGCTTACGCTAAAGGAATCGGAGCTGGTCGGGCAGGTATAATCGAGACTACCTTTCGTGATGAGACCGAGACGGATCTTTTTGGAGAACAGACGGTACTTTGTGGAGGCTTGACTTCGCTTATGACTGCTGCGTATGACACTCTCATCGAGGCGGGTTATCCCCCCGAAATGGCTTATTTCGAAACAATTCACGAAGTGAAATTAATAGTTGATCTGATCTACGAAGATGGCGTAGCTAACATGAGATATTCGGTCTCTAATACTGCCGAGTATGGTGATCTGACGAGGGGCCCTCGCGTTATCGATGATGGCGTACGCGTTCGGATGAAAGAGATTCTAACCGAAATTCAAAATGGCAGCTTTGCCAAGGAATTCATCTTAGAAAACCGATCTGGAGGGATTTCTTTCGCCGCTATGAGACGTAGAGCGGCCGAACACAGCATGGAGGAAGTCGGTGCCCGGTTGCGAGGCCTAATGCCCTGGCTGAAGGAAAACCGTCTCGTGGATCGCTCGAAGAACTAGTTGTGTTGGAGCAGGAGGGGAGGCGAAACCAGTTCGTCGAACGCCTGACAGGCCCGTTGGCACCAGAGGCTGCCTATTTGGCCGGCGCACCTGTAGCTCTGTGCTGTGCGGCTCTTTTTAATCAGCTGTGGGGGCTTTCTTTTTTTCTCTTTTCTCTGGGACTATTTCTGGGAATGTTTTTCCGGAACCCAAATCGGAAGATTCCGGAAGGAAAAAATTTGGTTGTGTCTCCTGCTGACGGCAAGGTAATAGAAATTAATGAGATCCAACTGCCCGATGGGTCCGAAGGTATTCGGATAGGAATCTTTCTTTCCATCTTTGATGTTCATATTAACAGAGCGCCAGTTGAAGGGAGAGTTCTTGCAATAACTCGATCGGGGTCTGCCTTCAAAGCGGCGTTCAATAATGAGGCGCCGGCGAGGAATGTACAGTTGTCAATGAAAATGGAAGCTCCCGGCGGACAGTTAGTTTGGGTCGTGCAGATCACGGGCCTAATAGCGCGCAGGATAGTTTGCCACGCAAAAGAGGACGTATATCTTGAAAAAGGTGACAGATATGGCCTAATTCGTTTTGGCTCTAGAACGGATGTTCTCCTACCAAAGGCGAGCAAGGTGTTGGTTGAACTGCGTCAGCAAGTTCGGGGTGGGAAAACGGTGATTGGTCAGCTCGCCGAGGTACCTCAAGATGCCTGATACCAATCCGCCGGATTCTAAAAGAATCCTGAGACAGCGAGGAAAAAGAGGATTTGCTCTGCTCCTTCCCCATCTTTTGACGACGGGAAATTTAGCTGCTGGTTTTTACGCGATTTTAACAGCAGGAACAGATCTTGATCGGTCTGCTGCTGCAATCTTTGTCGCGATGGTATTTGACTTTTTAGACGGACGAGCAGCTCGGATGGCTCGAGTCTCAAGTCGGTTTGGACTGGAATACGATTCTATCGCTGACACGGTATCATTCGGTGTGGCTCCCGCGGTTATGGCTTTCAATGCAGGGGCACTGCAAGAGCTGGGCTGGACAGGTTGGGTGCTTGCTTTCCTGTTTACCGCGTGCGCCAGTCTGCGGCTTGCCCGCTTTAACGTGTCCCAGGAGCGCTTCAGGCGTCGCTTTGACGGTCTGCCAAGTCCTGCGGCTGCTGGGCTTGTCGCATCCTCCATCTTCCTGTCCTCTACTCTTCGCGAAGGTAGTCTAGAGTTTAGTATACCTGCTGGCCTTATCGGAGTGGGTATAGCGGGCTTGGGAATACTTATGGTTAGCCCTATTCCTTATTGGAGTCTCAAGGAATTCCGTTTTAAAGGCTCTCAGAGCACCGTAGTGGTTGCAGTTGTGGCTGCGGGAGTGATTGCTTTAAAACCCTCTGTCACTTTCCCTTTAATCGCTATCTTATATGTATGTTCTGGGCCGGCGGAATGGCTGTGGAGATGGTATAGCGGTTACCCTCTTGAGAAGGCGACTCCCGATACAGATCAAGTGTCTGGTGGTCTCTCCTCGTAAAGGTTGAGCGACAACAATCAAGGAATGACGGTATGACTGATAACCACATACGAATATTCGATACTACCTTAAGGGATGGTGAGCAGTCGCCTGGGTGCAGCATGAACTTGCAAGAGAAACTCGCGCTCGCACGTCAACTTGAAAAATTAAACGTCGATATTATTGAAGCTGGATTTCCTATCGCGAGTGATGGCGACTTTGAATCAGTGCACGCCGTGGCACGGGAACTTAAACATACGACAGTTGCTGGACTTGCGCGTACGGGGCGAGACGATGTTGAACGTTGCATAGCGGCTGTTGAGCCAGCCAAGAAACCGCGAGTGCATATATTTATAGCTACAAGTGATATTCATCTTGAACATAAACTTCGTATGGGCCGGGAGCAGGTTCTGGAAGAAGTAGACCGTTCGGTACGGCAGGCGCGTGCTCATGTTGACGATGTGGAATTTTCTGCCGAAGATGCAACGAGAAGTGATTGGGATTACTTGGTAGATGTCTTCAATGTGGCGAAAGATGCCGGCGCCTTGACCCTAAACGTCCCTGATACTGTGGGCTATACCACTCCTCTCGAGTATCACGATCTGATCTTGCATTTAAGAGATAGGATTCCTGACAGCGATAATGTCATCTTCAGTCTGCATTGTCACAATGACCTGGGACT
>DKAI01000092.1:0-3620 GCA_002450755.1 Deltaproteobacteria bacterium UBA6930 | reverse complement strand
TGTACGATAAATGGAATAGGAGAGCGTGCCGGTAACACTGCCTTAGAGGAAGTCGTCATGGCGCTTAAGACCCGGAAGGATTTCTATAAGGGATTGAGTGCGAAAGTAAAGACGGAAGAGATCTATCCGACGAGCCGTTTGCTCTCGTCTATAATAGGGGTCAATGTGCAACCTAATAAAGCCGTTGTAGGAGACAATGCCTTCGCACACGAGGCCGGAATCCATCAACACGGTGTTCTTCAGGCTGCAATTACTTACGAAATCATGACACCGCAATCTATTGGGCGGGCCTCAAATGAACTCGTACTGGGAAAGCATTCCGGGCGTCATGCATTTCGTGACCGACTTGAAGAACTCGGTTATGAAATAGAAGGAGATGACTTCCAGAGAGCATTTAAACAATTTAAAGACTTAGCTGACAGGAAGAAAGTCATTTATCAGGAGGACTTGGAGGCAATCGTCGCGGATTCGGTCACTTATCATGAGGGGCGGTTCGAGCTCGGCGAGATGTCAATAGTGAGTGGTACCTTTGCGATGCCTACGGCCACGGTGGAGATGTCTGTCGATGCCGAGAGTTTGAAAACGACGGCAATGGGAGATGGTCCAGTAGATGCAGTATTTAAGGCTATTGCAGAACTTACCGAAACGAAAAGCGAGCTAGCTCAATATCAGGTTAAGGCGATTACGGGAGGAATGGACGCTCAGGGTGAGGTTAGTGTTACCCTGGTAGAAGGCGATAGGAGAATGATCGGCAATGGTGCGGACACAGACATCATAGTGGCAAGTGCGAAGGCGTACGTACAGGCACTTAATAAGCTCGAATGGCATATCGCCCGTCGAGGAGGGAATAACCCCCGAGGCATCTAAGAAGAATAAGTAAAGTTTCAGGAGGATTTTGTGGAAAAGGTATTACTCCTACCGGGGGACGGCATAGGTCCTGAGGTAGTGGCACAGGCTCGTCGCGTACTTGAGGTCTCTGCTTCGCAATACGGTGTCGATCTGGACTTAGAAGAGGCAGGGATCGGTGGTAATTCTATCGACGACCACGGAACCCCCCTCCGCGAGGAAGTTTTAGATATAGCTCGCCAGTCTAAGGCGATTCTCCTTGGAGCGGTAGGAGGTCCTCGCTGGGATGATCTCCCGGTTCTTGATCGCCCTGAAAGAGGGCTCTTGAGAATGCGGAGCGAGCTTGGGCTGTTTGCGAACCTAAGACCGGCATCTGTTTTTCCGGCATTAGTGTCTGCTTCTACTCTCCGACCTGAGGTGATAGAAGGAATAGATATGCTTGTTCTCCGAGAACTAACAGGAGGACTCTATTTTGGTGAACCGCGAGGTATCGATGAGTCAGCTGCTCCGGTACGTGCCTGTAATTCCATGGTGTACGACGAAAACGAAATTGAAAGGATAGTCAGAGTTGGATTCGAGTCTGCACGAATAAGACGGAAACACCTTACTCATGTCCATAAGGCTAACGTTCTAGAGGTGTCGCAGCTTTGGGTCAGAGTTGTTGACAGAGTTGCGCCAGATTACCCCGATGTAGAACTAGTGCACCAACTCGTGGACTCCTGCGCGATGCTCCTCGTACGCGACCCCGCGCGCTTTGATGTAATTGTTACGGGCAACATGTTTGGCGATATATTATCCGATGAGGCTGCAATGATCACGGGATCTCTGGGGATGCTTCCCTCTGCCAGTCTTGGCGAAGGAGGTCTAGGTTTATATGAACCCGTGCATGGGTCTGCACCAGATATCGCTGGCCAAGATAAAGCAAATCCACTGGCAACGATTCTTTCAGTGGCGATGCTTTTTGAGCACTCCCTTAGTTTGCCAGAGGCAGGCCGTTCAATCAGGCAAGCAGTGACGGCCGTTTTGGCGAAGGGAGCACGGACTCCAGATTTGATACTTGAAGGTGATTGCACTAAGCCTGTGGGTTGCGCAGAGATGGGAACCCTTGTTCTTGAGGGGCTATCCTGACGGGTCTTAGACTTGCGGTAGTAGGTGCTACAGGTGCTGTTGGCCAGGAGCTCCTCGAAACATTAGAAGAGAGCCATCTTTCTATACACCAGCTACTGCTCGTTGCTACCGAGGAGTCTGCGGGAGAAGAAGTAATCTTTCGAGGCCAAGAATTGGTTGTCGAGGACAAATTGGAGCCCCTTCGAGGTGTCGATTTAGTATTTCTTTGCGTCCCAAAAGCGTCCGCATTGGATTGGGTAAGACAATTTCTTCAAGCAGAGGTGCCCTGCATTGATTTGACTGGTGTTCTCGAGGCGAATGAAGAAGTGCCTCTCCTCGCTCCAGAAAACGACCGCGCAGCATCCCTTATTTCGAAGCCGATCGTTGCAGCTATTAGGGGGGTACCTTTGGCTTGTTATTTAGCTCTTTCGCCTCTCGATAAGAAGTTTGACTTAAAGCGAGTTGTAGTGACTGTTCTTGATTCTGCCTCAGGTTTAGGGAAGGCCGGGGCGGATGTTCTTCAGGAAGAAGTGATTGGTCTTTTCAACCGAGGTGAAATGGATGAACCTCAAATTTTTTCTCGGAACCTGGCATTTGATTGCATTCCTAAAACTGAAGGGACTGAAGGAACCGCTGCAGTACTGTCCAGAATGTTTCCACAGGTTGAATTTGACGTAAGTTGCGTTCAAGTCCCCATATTTTCTGGAAATACTATCAGCTTGATTGCTGAAACGAGAACTGCCGTAAGCAAGGAAGATGCAACGCGTGCTTTGCTGGAATCGACTGCTTTGGAGATTTGGGAAGACGATCCAATTCCAAGTTCGAGGGACTCTTCGGGCAAAGATAAAGTGTTCGTGGGAGGCATTCGTGAATTATCTGGTGACAAGTTGAAAGTTCAGTTTTGGATATCTGCCGACGCTCTCCGTTTGTCTGCGGCTCGGGCGGCGGCTTTGGCGGAGTTACGGTATGAAGATTAAACAACCGTGAGTCGGTTCATGTTCGTACTTGAGTATGATGGTACTGACTTTCAGGGTTGGCAGAGACAGCTGCGGTCCAGTCGGACGATTCAGGGTACGTTAGAAGCAGCAATCAGCGATTTGATAGGAAGAGAAATCGCAGTCACTGGGGCAGGAAGAACGGATTCAGGCGTACATGCGCAAGGTCAGGTAGCAGCTGCAGAGTTTGATTTTAAATACGATACCTCTGTCTTGCGCAGAGCGGTAAATGCGAGGCTTCCTGATGATCTAAGGGTCCTGGAATGCGACTCAGTTTCTAAAAGTTTCCATCCAAGAAAAGATGCCGTGGAAAAACACTATAGGTATCGGGTGTGGAATGGGTCCGAACTTCCCCCTCTGATTCGAAGGTTCGTTTATCACGTCCCCGTTCCGCTGGTACTCTCCCCAATGCGTCAGGCTGCCGTGCGTTGGTTAGGTAGACACGATTTTAAGAGCTTTGAGACGGCAGGTAGTTTTCCGGCTACGACCGAACGGACTCTCCGAAGCTTCGAGATACGTGGTCGACCAGGGCAGGAGATTTGCTTTGAGATAAGAGGGGATGGTTTCCTTAGGCATATGATACGAAACATGATCGGAACGTTAATTTTAATTGGATTAGGTAGACGCCCTTCTTCGGAGGCTGAGCGGGTGCTTCTCGCTCGCGATCGATCA
>DKAI01000058.1 GCA_002450755.1 Deltaproteobacteria bacterium UBA6930 | reverse complement strand
GCCATGACACGTTTGCCACATATGTACAATCTCAAGAGATGGTCCTTTCCATTGTTGATTGCCGTGCTGGCGCCATTTCTCATGTTCCCGAACATTGGCTTCAATGAGTGGGGACATACGTTCTGGGTTATGGAAGAACTTTTTATTGCTCCTCTTCATTGGGGATTTGTAGTTTTTGCTTGGGCCGCTTTAGCGTTTGGCGGGATAACTGCACAGCTCATATCCAGAGTAGTGGAAGTGGTCAGGCAGGATGCAAAGCCCGGAGTTTTGAAGCAAGACTCTTAGTAGAGAGCGGCTAAATAACGGTGCCGCGGACGGTTAAAAGTAGTCTTTCGGCGAACAGAACGCGTGCGTACGTCGAGAGGCTGTGCGCCAGCAGGAGAGCGAATGAGCGCACCTTCTAACGAGACACGAAATTTCGGACCGGCCGAGACTGCATATATTGATCGAAAATTTGACATCATAATTGTCCTTAACCTTTTCATATTAATGGTCGCAGCCTTTCATATTCATGCTCTTTTGACGGCAGGGGATTGGGACTTCTGGACAGATTGGAAGGATCGAAGGTGGTGGCTGGTTATTACCCCAATCACCTTGATCACCTTTCCGGCAGCCCTTTCTGCAGTACTTTGGATTGGTTTTAGATTGCCATTTGCGTCGACTCTCATGGTCCTGGGCCTTTTGGTGGGACAATGGATTGGTCGGCTGGTGCAATTTCATATGTGGGGTTACTACCCGGTCAACTTCGTCTGGCCTGCGACCCTAATCCCGTGCGCGATACTTCTCGACGTCGCCCTCTTGCAAACACGGAGCTATATCTTTACGGCCGTATTTGGCGGAATGCTATGGGCTTTAACGTTCTATCCTGCGAACTGGGCTCTTCTTGCACCCTTCCACTTGCCTGTCGATAATCAGGGAGTCCTGATGTCGATCGCCGATTTGCAAGGTTATGAGTACATCCGGACGGGAACGCCGGAATACATTAGGATAATCGAGAGAGGGACACTCAGGACCTACGGCGGTGCAGTAGCAACCGTCTCAGCAGCGTTTTCTGCATTCCTATGCATTTTAATGTATTGGATTTGGTGGTTTTTCGGTCGTTGGTTGGGTCTAAATATTAAGTGGCTTAAGGGAATTTAAGTTTAATTTATATCTTGTTTACGCCGGCCGGGGTGGCCGACCGAATGTGGAGCTAATCATGAAGCAGATCCTTTTGTCCTTGTTGCTTCTCTGCGGAACTTTTACGATTTTTGCCGAGCCGACGAAGGGCCACGGTGAAAAGGCTCAGGAACCGTTCCTGAGGATGCGGAGCATCCTTTATTACGACGTTACTTGGTCAACTGACTCCATGAAAGTTGGCGAGGAAATGTCGGTACAGGGAAAGTTTCATGTTTTCGACGAATGGCCAGACGTACTCGATAACCCTGATGTCGTATTCGTCAATGTCGGAGTTCCAGGTCCGGTTTTCCTAAGAAAAGAGACATATCTGAACGGAAAACTTATGCTGAACTCCACCAGTGTAGAAATCGGTGGAGATTATGAATTCAAAGTTGTCCTTAAGGCTCGAAAGCCAGGGACCTATCATGTTCATCCAATGCTCAATATTCAAGGTGCGGGGCCGATTGTAGGTCCAGGGAAATTTGTAGAGGTCCAAGCGACAGACACCGCGTTTACCAACGAGGTTACTACTATCACCGGACAGACCGTTGACTTGGAAAGGTACGGGCTTGCCAATGTGGTGACGTGGCACGTTATTTGGGCCTTGGTTGGCATCGCGTGGTTAATCTATTGGTTTCGGAAGCCACTCTTTATTCCAAGGATGGTCGAAATTCAAGAGGGGCGAGGCGAGGAGCTTATTACCTCTCGAGACCGATGGGTTGGAGCAGGGTTTGCCGCTTTTACTTTAATCTTAGTAGCGTTCGGGTATTTTCGTGCGGAAATGATCTATCCGACCACCGTACCCCTTCAAGCTGGTAGGAGCCAGGTGGCTGCGATGGAGATGGTTCCATCGTCTATCGAGGTTTCTGTGGAGGAAGCTACCTATAGGATTCCCGGGAGAACCGTTAACTTAACTCTCCGAGTTACAAACAATGGAAGCAAGCCACAGCAGCTGGGTGAGTTTACGACGGCCAACTTGCGATTCATTGATGCGTCACTAGTCAAACCAACTGAAGGGTACCCCGTAGAATTGGTAGAGGAAGGGCTGCAGGTTGAGCCTTCGGGGTCGATTCAGCCGGGTCAGACTGTGACTTTGAAGATCAAGGCCACGAATCCCGCATGGGAGACCGAACAACTTGCCCTTCTGATATACGACCCGGACAGCCGATTTGGTGGCCTTCTAATGTTTTATGATGATCAGGGGAACCGTTCCATCGTGACTATAGGAGGAGGCTTAATCCCAACGTTTATTTAGGCTAAAACGTTTGGTTGGCCTCCTGCCCCGTGAAAATTTGGGAGCTCGCTTCTGAAAGCGCTCGTCGTCATTATCGCTTTACTTTTCCAGGCTGAAATATCTAGCAGCCATGGCGGTGTCGGAATAGAACGTGACCCATGTGTTGCGAAGGCAGGGCTTTACCTTGTTCATTTTGCAGCTTACCAACCTCAAGTAGACCCATCGGGAGAATACTGTCGGAGCTTGCCTCGTATTGGTAATGCAGTTTTAGTTTTTGACCTTGTTGACAGGGAGCTTCGGGAGGTTCCGGCAGAATTAAGAATTGTGAATGAAGCAGAAAATAATGAGTCGAGTCCTGAGACGGTCTTTTATATCCCTGCGAAGACATATCCAAATGGAGTTATGAATTCCGAGGTAAACATTGAAAAGGCTGGTCTCTATACCGCAATAGTAACATTCCAAGACACAAACAAATCTATCCGCTTCCCTATCCGAGTGGGCCTCTGGTCGAGAGTGTTGATCTTGTCGGGTGTCGTGGTGGTAATGGGGGTGGCTCTAGGTTTTTTGATTTTTAGGCGCTTTCAACGTCGTTGACTTGCTTTATTAGTTTTAGTTTCGGTTTGTGAATATTTCTTACCAAGTCGACGATGGATACGATCTTTGCTTTATGCTTTGGTTTAGCCCTGGGAGAACTTATGAAAGTCGTGTTGTTTTTCTTTTTTCTGATGGGTCTTTTTGCTGTCGGAATTTTTAACTATGACGTTGCTGCGAGTCGACCTCATGGAAAAGTGGTAAGCGCTCTTATGCACGAGTTCTTGGAAAGCTCTGTAAAACGAGAGGCAAGGAGCGTTGTGATGGGGGATCTGAATCCGATCAGCAGGCCCGAGGCAGCGGAACACTACAGGTATATGTGTGAGTCCTGCCATGGCGCACCGGGTTCAGAGAATCCATCGCTTTCCAAGGGGCTTTATCCTCCTCCACCCAAACTGCATGTGAACGAATCGGAATGGTCGGAAGGCGAACTTTTTTGGATCATCAAACACGGTATAAAGTTTACTGGTATGCCGGGTTTTGGTTCCGATCATTCAGATGCTGAACTCTGGGGATTAGCCACTTTCGTCAAAGAACTTAACGATCTGAGCGCCGAGGACTATACGGGTTTCTTTTCGGCCGAAACGGCCCCAGCAAAGGGAGGCTCTTCACATGACCATCATCATGGCCATCATCATTGAGGCTTTGCAGGGCATTTTGAGGTTAAACGGTAAGCTGTTATTACCCTGCAGCTCTTAAGTAGTTGGAGAGACTAAGAGGTCTCTGCCCAGCCCTTAGTGATCGGTGCTAAAAAGAACATTTCGACACGGCGGGAAGCGAACTTCCAAATCCCATCGATGTTTTCATAGGTATCGTGGAGTCGCCCAGATCCGATCATACTTACTCCGTCTCGAGTAGCCCGGTTATCAAGAGCGCAGTTCCCTCGGGCAAATCTCCCCTCAATCTCAATTATGTGATTACTAAAGTAAGGCTTAACGTCTAGTTGCCATGTGCCTCGGTAGAATTCTTTAATTGCATTTTTCCCAGTTATGATTCCCCAACCAAGAGAGCTGAAATCGACTTTCCCTCCTTCGGTAAATAGATTTGCCATCATGTCTTCGTCCTTCGATTCAATGGCCAGACCGTAGGAATGCGTCAGTTCTTTAATTTTCTCTCGATCCCAAAGTTCTTGGACCATTAGTTGGAAGGCATTGTTGGGTTTATTCATCTGTCTTCCTTTATTTTTATCAATAATTATCATCCTAAAGGTTAAAATAGAAGTCTAAAGCGAGGGAATTATGGGACGTAGTGTTAGACGTGTTCTCACAGGACACAGAAAGAACGGCAAATCATTTATTTGGGTTGATGGAGAAGCTCCCAATAGCATGGAGATTGAAGCTATGGGCGGCCTTACATGCACGGACTTGTGGGTTACGAATGGCTCGCCTGCGGAAAATAGTGGAGAAAAAGATTTGGCGGATCGACCGATTCAACTTGAGCCTCCCCCAAATGGCTCGGTCTTCCGAGTGGTAGATTTTCCGCCAGATTCTTCCTGGAAAGATGGAGGAGACGGAAAGGAAGCATTCTCCGCGATGGGGGCAAGTCACGCAGCTGATGACGAAGGTGACGATCCTGGAATGCACATCACGACGACAACAGATTATGCCATTGTACTGGAAGGCGAGATTTGGGCAGTGATGGAAGACGGCGAAACATGTTTGAAGGCTGGTGATGTTCTCGTTCAGCGAGGCACGATGCACTCTTGGAGTGTACGTACAGATCAATCTGCACGAGTAGCTTTCATTCTTGTTGATGCTAAGGCTCTTTAGCGCGAAG
>DKAI01000128.1 GCA_002450755.1 Deltaproteobacteria bacterium UBA6930 | reverse complement strand
CGAAATATCCCTCTTCTGGTTTCTCTACATGGCCGGATTGGGGGTTATTTTCCCTTATCTCAGCTTGTATCTTCAGAAACACGCTGGGTTAAGCGGCACTCAATTAGGGTTGGCTTTGGCGATGCACCCCTTGATGGGTATTTTGGCATCACCCTTTTGGGGCCAATGGGCGGATAGAACCGGTCGCAGGAAAGGCGCGTTGGGATTGCTTGCTGGTGGAGGCGCCATTGGGTACGCAATCGTCCCCTTCGCTGATGGATTATTCCCGCTCCTGTTATCCCTTGCCTTTCTTTCCGCTTTTACAGCACCGGCTATGGCAGTCGCATCCTCATTGTCTTTTGCCGTACTTGGTCGTGGTAGGTCCACCAACTTTGGGAAGGTCCGGGTCTGGGGAACGGTCGGTTATCTAGTGACGATTCTTTTTTTCCCTTACCTTGCGGAAACAATAGGAGAAAGACCATCGGGCACAGGCACTGCAACAGGCCTTCAATTGATATTCCCGGTGGCTTCAGTAATGAGCCTTTTGTCCGCACTTGTTCTTATGCGCGTGCCCTCTGGTAGAGCCTTGAGTTTGCGTGCGCGAAAAGAAGATTTACTTCTTTTGCTGCGCCAGCCTTCCTATATACGCCTCCTCACCCTAGCTTTTTTTGCCTTTGGTCTTCTTGCTGGTCCTATTGTCCTTTTCCCAATATTCGTAACGTCTCGCGGAGGAACACTGGAAACGATAAGTCAGCTATGGATTCCAATGCTGTTACTCGAGATTCCACTCATACTTTTCGCGGGCTCTGGGTTACGAAGACTCGGCGCCCGCGGTCTTATTTCTGCTGGAATAGCGTGCGATGGGGCACGCTGGCTAATTTCTGCTCTTGCACCTACGTTGGTCTGGGTCTTCGGAGTCCAGTTGCTCCACGGTGTTGTCGTTGTTGGATTGATTATCGGAATGCAGCTCTATGTGGAAGGGGAAGTACCCGAGGCACTACGTGTGACCGGCCAGACACTCCTGGGAACCGTTATGAGCCTAGGATCGGTACTTTCTCATTTGTGGGCAGGGTTTGCCCTGGAGCACTTTGGGCCAAACGTCCCCTATTTTGTTTCCGGCATCGCCTCTATTGCCTTAGGAGTATTCGCTTGGTTTTTTCTCCGCCCACGACTTCCTACCTTCCGTTTTACGGTACCACCCCTCGTCAAAAATGGTCAGTAGGTTGCTGGTTTAAGCCCCGCGTCTCTGAGCGCCGGACTTATAGTTCCTTCGTCTGCGAACGTTTGAAGGTTTTCATCGAATAGTTGTGCAAGCTTTGTCGCAGTTTCGTCAAAGGCAGCTTTATCTACCCAGGTGTTTCTTGGTACGAGAATTTTGGTTGGTACTCCTGAGCAAGTGACGGGGATAGACAGCCCAAAGTTAGGATCTGTTTCGGTTTCAGTTTTCTCTAGTTCTCCCGAATGAATTGCATCGATTATCGCTCGCGTGAATTTGAGACTCATGCGGGACCCTGTTCCATATGCACCGCCGCTCCAACCAGTGTTTACCAGCCAAGCGTTGGCATTATGCTTTCGCATTTTATCTGCTAAGAGCTCAGCGTACTTGCTAGGGTGCCAGACTAGGAAAGCGGCTCCAAAACAAGAAGAGAATGTCGCTTCCGGTTCGGTCACTCCCATCTCGGTACCTGCAACTTTTGCAGTGTACCCACTGATGAAGTGATACATCGCTTGTTCAGGAGACAGCCTGCTTACAGGAGGTAGAACGCCGAAGGCATCACACGTTAGGAGGATAATATTTTCGGGATGGCTCCCGGTGCAGGGTATTTTAGCATTCGGGATGTATTCAATCGGATAAGAGGCTCGGGTGTTTTCGGTGATACTCTTGTCCTCAAAATCCACCGCTCTGTCGCCCTGCGTCTGGACGGTGTTTTCTAGTACCGATCCAAATCGGATGGCTCGATAGATTTCAGGCTCTTGCTCTTCGGTGAGATCTACGCATTTGGCGTAGCAGCCTCCTTCTATATTAAAGATTCCGTCCTCGCTCCAACAATGTTCGTCGTCTCCGATAAGTCTTCTGTGAGGGTCAGCAGAAAGAGTAGTTTTGCCAGTGCCGGAGAGGCCGAAGAAGAGTGACACATCCCGGTTCTCGCCTTCGTTAGCGGAGCAGTGCATGGATAGCACCCCTCTTTTGGGCATTAGGTAGTGCATTATTGTGAAGACGCCTTTTTTCATCTCGCCGGCATATTGGGTACCCAGGATGACAAATTCGCCTTGGTCAAAGTTCAAGGACACACAAGTGTTCGAGTCGACGCCAGCTACTTCGGGATCCGCATCTAGGGCGCCGGCGTTAAAAATCACGTAGTCAGGCTCGCCAAATCCTAAAAGTTCTTCACTGGTTGGACGGATCAACATGTTGTGCATAAAAAGAGCGTGATAAGGGCGCGAGCAAATAATCCTAACTTTTATCCTGCAAATTTTATCCCATCCACCGTATCCATCGACAACGTATACTCTAGGTTGTTCCGAAAGATACCGAGTAGCCATATCTCGATTTTTTAGAAAGGACTCCTGAGAAAGGGGGGTGTTTACAGGCCCCCACCATATGTCGTCTTTAGTTTCGGGTCCTTCGACTATTCTTTTGTCTTTTGGACTTCGGCCGGTTTTTGCTCCAGATCGCGTGGCGATGGCCCCGGTAGAGGTGAGCTCACCACCATCGTATGCTAGCGCCATTTCGTAAAGTTCCGCGGGAGATGCGTTACGTCTGACTTCTGTTGCATTAATTCCATATTCGGAGAGGTCTACGCTCCTGACGTCTACGCTCTCAGCATTTCCTGCTGCCATTTATTCCTCTTCGAAGTTGGGCTGACACTGCCTCTGAGTTTTCTTCTCTCACTCGTACATTCCCAAAGCTTTACCGAAAGTGCCATAGGAAATCGCTTTGGATCTCGCTGCAAAATTGGTTGCGTGGCGTATATCGCCTGTGCGCCGATCGTGGTCAAGTTTACTGAGATTCTCTGATCCTGCCTCCTCTCATCGGAGATTTAGCCATTGGAATGCGGCGATGACAAGAGCGTGGTTAATTTCTCCTCGGATAAGTAGTCTTCGAATTTCAGATCTTGGAACCAGTTCAACGGACGTTTCCTCCCGGGCCGAATTTCGAATAGATGAAACCTTTTGGACATCCCGGGCAAGAAATGTATGGCAAGAGTTGCTGAAAATTGCAGGGTTGGGGTTTACCACCCCCAAGCGTTCCACCGTTTTACCTCTAAAACCCGTCTCCTCTACCAATTCTCTGATCGCGGCATCGAGGGGTTTCTCTCCTGGATCGACCGTACCACCCGGAATTTCTAAGGTAATACTTCGGCTGCCATGTCGATATTGTCTCACCATTACTACCTCGTCTTGCGGGGTTATGGGGATGATGTTGCACCAGCATGATGCGTCTATCGTATAGAATGGGAAGATCTCGCCAGTATTGGGAGATTTTGAAAAGGCCTTGTGCACGTCAAATACTGCACAGGAGGCTACGGGCTGAGTGTTAATCAGCTCCCAGGGTCTGGGCACCGAAATCTTTTTTTTATGTTCGCTCATATTTAGAAGTTAGCATCAGCATCGTTTGAGGTTTTCGATAGGATGGATTCACCGCGCCGACGTGGTTTGGGAGAATACGTGTTCGGACTCAGCAGTCGGGAAAGTCTTACTCGATTTTGGCAGTCTCTTTCGCTTAGTAGCAACTGGCGAGACGGACCCGCATTCATGGTGCTGGTTGCTATCGCTTGCGGTGTAGCGGGTGCTTTCGGAGCCGTCGTGTTCCGCTTTCTTATCAGGACTTCTCAGGGATTATTTTTTGGTGGAGCGACAGGCCTTGAGGCCGCTTTGTCAGAGGGGCCCCTGGCCGAGCCAGGAGATCCCATAATGATGGCGGCAAGTCTTCCGTTGTGGTTGAAGGTTGCAGTTCCGGCAGCGGGAGGGCTTATAGTCGGGCCCCTTGTCTACTTTTTTGCGCGCGAGGCGAAGGGTCACGGCGTACCGGAGGTAATGGAGGCGGTTGCTCTAAGAGGTGGCGTCATCCGTCCGCGAATTGTCGCTATTAAGACGTTCGCATCTGCAATCTGTATTGGATCTGGAGGCTCCGTAGGCCGAGAAGGACCAATTGTTCAAATCGGTTCAGCAATTGGTTCCTTGATAGGTCAACTCCTCAGGGTTAATGCCCGACAACTACGAACCATCGTAGGCTGTGGAGCCGCTGCAGGTGTTTCCGCGACCTTTAATGCTCCTATTGCAGGTGCTCTCTTTGCGGTTGAAGTGATTGTGGGTGATTTTGCGGTAAGCCAGTTTAGCCCGATTGTAATCTCAGCTGTTGTGGCAACGGTCATTTCGCGTGGCCTCCTCGGTAACCATCCAGCGTTTGAAGTCCCGACCTACGAGTTGGTGAGTCCTTTCGAAATTTTTTCCTATATGGGAGTTGGGGTTATTGCCGCCTTGGTAGGGCTAGCTTTTGTTTCCACCTTGTACCGTACCGAAGACTTTTGGGATTGGTTACCGGTTCCGCCCTGGTCGAAGGCATGCATAGGTGGAGCAGTAGTTGGTTGCATTGCAGTTTTTATTCCGAATGTCTACGGAGTCGGATACGGGACCATAACTGACGCTCTCAATGGAGAGATAGCTATCCATATGCTTGCCATACTTCTATTGGCCAAGATTCTTGCAACCAGCACAACTATTGGTTCAGGTGGATCAGGAGGTGTTTTTGCTCCGTCTCTATTTTTAGGAGCAGTGACAGGAGGATTCTGTGGAAGCATTCTCCATCAATGGTTCCCAGATTCGGTCGGCACATCGGGAGCTTACGCTCTTGTTACAATGGGGGCAGTTGTTGCAGCGACCACGCAAGCTCCGATAACGGCAATTTTAATTATCTTCGAATTAACACAATCGATCACGATTATCCCGCCACTCATGGCCGCGTGTGTTACCAGCACCTTGATAGCGACCTTTCTTCGAGGAGACTCGATCTACACAAGAAAACTCCTTAGAAGGGGGGTAAGTCTGCGTCCAGAAGAGGACCCGAATGTACTAAAGGGTCTTTGGGTTCGCGATGCCATAGACCGCGAGCCAGCCTGTATTGATGCAAGGGCTGGTATAGAAGAGCTGGTGGAACTTCTTGTTGAGAGTGACCACTCGGTTTATTTCGTTGAAGATGGGGAAGGATCGCTGGTAGGGGCCATACACCTGCCGGATGTTCGACAGCTGTTGCTAGAAAGAGATCTACTAAGATCCGTGATTGTGGCCGGAGACCTCGCCGAACGAGATCTTCCTCTGGTTACCGAAGACGACAATCTTGATGTGGTGATGCAGATCTTCAGTATGGAAGAAGTCGAGGAACTCGCAGTCATTGATGCCAATAATCGCAATCGTTTAGTTGGGAGTATCCACAAAAGGGATGCGATTCAAGCGCTTAACCGTGAAACGACCCGACGAGATTTTGCGGGCGGTCTATCCAGTACGGTTTCAGTAGTTGATAAAGTTCGAGAGGTCGAGCTCGGAGGAGGTTACGTGGTTCGGGATGTAACTGCCCCCCATCGCTTTGTCGGTCGCTCGCTCGCGGAACTAAACCTAAGGGCACAAACGGGCGCTCAAGTTCTTCTGATTAAGAGTGTTGGCGATACGGGGCACCGGTCATCGCTTTTAGTGCCTCGGCCAGAAGATCGCATTAAGGTCGGAGATGTTCTTGTCGTCGCCGGCACCCGAGAGGCTTTGGACTTGATTGAGCGCGTTTAGGGCCTGCCGGTTTCATGCCTCAAATTGATCAAGACTCCTCGAGCGCCTGCTGGTATAGCCTTTTCAAGCCTACCAACAAAGTCGTTCGGCCCCTTTGTAGTGGCATTTCCATCCTGATCTAATCGAGCACTTAAGGAAAATGGTCCGGAAAAATCGGTGTTTTGGATCATTCTGTCTTTAGGTCCAATTTGAAACGCCTGCGGAAAGGTTGGATTTGCGAACCTTTTGACAGCAGTTGGTGGGCCAGCTGTGTTTACGTTTCGAGCTATCACGAATAGCACGGCACCTTCTGGGGCCTCTAGGTCTTTGGATAGCTGAATTTTTCCTCGGATTGACGGGTCAAAAGAGGAAGTTGGGGGTGGATCAGGAAGGTTTGCTAAGTCTATCGCCTTGTCTTCACCCCCGTTAGCATTCATTCCGCTTGGGAAAATTCTGGACAGATCTGGTTCTTTCACCATCTCTTCTTCCTCGAATGGCTCTATAGCTCGATGACAGTGGATAGAGATCAGCCCCAGAACCACTAGCATCCAAAATCTGTTTCGGGTTTTTCTTACCAACATCTTTTCCCCTGACTAATCTATCCGGTTGTCGCTAAAGGACCCGCGTGGTAGCGTCGATTGTTCCAATGCCAGATACAAAACGCGCCAACTCAAAACAGGTCAAGATTGAACTACCCAGCTTGGGCAACAATCCCTCTATAGTGGGGCAGGGTACAACGCCCGGAAGTTTTGCGAACCCACCTGATATAGGTGGTAAGCGGAGTTTCAGTTCGCCCGACACTCCTGGGATGCCCCAGCCCTCTGCTCTGACTGCCTGGGACTTCATGCCGGAAGACTGGAGCTTTGACGGCAAGAATTGGTACCCACCACGAGGATTTGTGGCGGTGACTCAATTAGAGCATGCTCGTTTGGGGACTGTGACCCCGGAGATGAGGCGGGTTGCCGAGAAGGAACCCCATCTCACTGCTGAGCAAACTAGAGCTGAGGTTGCAGCAGGCCGGATGGTGATTCCAGCTAATCGTAATCACCTCGGTTACTCGCTTGATCCGATGGCGATTGGGCGTGCAAGTCTTACAAAAGTAAATGCAAACATGGGCGCATCTCCTGTTTCGAGCGACATGGAAGAGGAGGTCGATAAGTTGCGGTTTGCGGAGAAATGGGGCGCCGATACAGTGATGGATCTGTCAACTGGCGGAGACCTAGACGCAACAAGAGAGGCAATAGTACGAAATTCGACTGTACCTATTGGTACTGTTCCAATTTATTCGATGATAATAGATCGGCCTATTGAGAGTTTGGATTCGGAAACAGTTTTGACGTCGCTCGAACATCAGGCTAAGCAGGGCGTGGACTATTTCACGGTTCATGCGGGGCTACTATACGAGCATCTTCCCTTGGTTAATCGCCGGCTTATTGGAATTGTAAGCAGAGGGGGGTCCCTCCTCGCAAAATGGATGCTCCATCACAAGCAGCAGAATCTCATGTATCAGATATGGGATGATATTTGTCAGGTTTTGAGAAGGCATGACGTAACTTTCTCTATAGGAGATGGTTTGCGTCCAGGAGGCCTGGCTGATGCTAGCGATGAAGCTCAATTAGCCGAACTTGCGACATTAGGTGAGCTTACGGAACGCGCCTGGAAGCATGGGGTGCAGGTTATGGTTGAGGGTCCTGGTCACGTTCCATTCGATCAGATCGAATACAACATGAAATTGCAAAGGCAAATTTGTCACGGTGCCCCCTTCTACGTACTAGGCCCGTTAGTGACAGATATTTTTCCGGGATATGATCATATAACGAGCGCGATTGGAGCGACGGCAGCAGCCTATCATGGTGCAGCCATGCTCTGTTACGTGACGCCTAAGGAACATTTGGGATTGCCAAAGCGTGAAGATGTGAAGCAGGGATGTGTCGCCTACAAAATAGCGGCTCATGCCGCGGACGTTGCACTCGGTATCCCTTCCTCTCGAGAGCATGATGACAATCTTACAAAGGCTCGGGCAGCTCTTAACTGGGAGAGGCACTTTGACTTGGCTTTTGATTCAGACACAGCACGGGCGTTCCATGATGAG
>DKAI01000050.1 GCA_002450755.1 Deltaproteobacteria bacterium UBA6930 | reverse complement strand
GAAGACCCGAGCACAGTGGAAGTATCAATGCCTCCCTCAAATTCCTAGATGAACGTGCAAATATAAATATCGGAATACTTTACAACGGTGAGACGGACGATAATGAGTTTGTAGTCGGTACCCCTGAGACCGTGGTTGAGCTCAATGCGTATACTCTCGTTCAACTGCGTGCTTCATATCGGATAGCTGATTCATGGGAACTGTTTGCACGTGTGGAGAATTTGTTGAACTCGAACTATCACGAAGTGGAGGGGTATGAAACTCCCGGCTTCGGTGCCTTCGCAGGATTAAGGTTTCATTTCGGCCCTTGATTAAGCCTACGAGCCACACTACAAATCGCTAAACAGCTTGTATCAGTTGTGAATAATCGCGCTCGAAACGACAAAACCTGACGAGCTTTTTACTCGGCCCTCAAATTTTTCCCATCTCATTGCTTGAGAAGTTGAACTTTCAGGACGTACCGAGAATGTATCATCCGATGAATTCAAGTCGATGGTAATATCTTTAAAACCAAACCGGACGTTCCAGGCAGAAGACGTGCATTTATAAATTGATTCTTTCCCAGAAAATATTTTGGTCGCCTTCGCGAGTTGTTCTAAGGTGTCGAGATTTTTCAGATTGTAGTATTCCGTTTCTGTGAGGATACGTTTCAAAGAACGTTTTGTTAAGCGTCCTTCCAATTCCACATCGATTCCGATCGAATTGAGATTTTGTCTTCTCGATAAAGCGACACAAACAACGGTCTTGCAGTGGGAGATACTTCCTACTATTCCTTGGGGCCACTCGGGCTCTAAGGATTTACGATTTATTATGTGTCTTGGTGGATGCCCGAGTTCAATTAGAGCTCGGTGAGCCAGGGACCTGCCGGTAGCGTATTCGTTTCGGCGAGGGGTTGAAGCGCCTGCTATTTGCGCTTCTTCTGCCAGAAAGATTTTTTTATTCGTAGGCGATCCAGTTTTTACAACCACGGACTTCGGCAAGTGCAGCTCAAGAGCTTGTCTCGTGCTTTCACAAATTGATTGGGTCACTTTTGCGGGGCTAATGTAATTTCGGGCTGGTCGTCAGGCATCTTAAGCTCACATTCGGCCGCGATTGGTAAAGGAGGCCGTTCGAGTTGTGGTGGCCCAGGACAGAATCGAACTGTCGACACCGCGATTTTCAGTCGCGTGCTCTACCAACTGAGCTACCGGGCCGAACCCTGAAACTCTACCTGCTGAGTCTTTCTTTGTCATGTTTGACCTGAGGTAGGTTAATGCGTCGAATGAACAATCCTGTGATAGGGTCATGTTGTGTTCAATCGATTAACAAAATTTCGACTAAACGGTAGCTATGGGCTGAAGTATCTGTTTTTTGGCCTCATTATCTATCCGACTCTCGCTCTTGCGGCGGCACGAGCGCCGGTAGTTGGTGAGCAAGGAATGGTTGTTACCCCTCAAAGGGATGCAAGTCTGGCGGGCCTGGAAGTTCTGCGTGCGGGCGGGAATGCGATGGATGCCGCGATAAGTATTTCTCTAACCCTTTCCGTTACGGACCCCCATCACTCAGGGATAGGAGGTGGAGGCTTTATCTTGATTCGCCTCGCCAATGGTGAAACCTTCGCGGTCGATGCCCGTGAAACGGCTCCCGCTGAGGCGCAGTCTGACATGTACTTGCTGGAAGGTGTGGCCGAGGACGCCTCCAAATGGGGAGGTCTTTCAGTGGCCACCCCCGGGCTCTTAGCGGGTCTCGAGTTGGTGAGGAAGCGTTGGGGCACGAAATCATTTTCCGAACTTGTAGAGCCGGCCATATCGGCAGCGGAAAAAGGTTTTCTTTTAGGACGAAGCCACGCAAGGTCTTTGGCATATTGGGAGAATAGGTTGGCTGCGCGATTTCCAACGACCGCAGCAATTCAACTTCCGCTGCCCGGACGTTCGGTAGATGCCAGAATCGGTTATCGACTACGTCAGATAGATAAGGCGCATACTCTCAGGCTCTTGTCTCGTAAGGGAGTGTCGGATTTCTACGAGGGCTCGATCGCGAAAAAAATTGTGGACGCTACGCGACAGGCCGGAGGCATTTTAACGCTTCATGATTTAGAAAATTACGAGCCGAGGGTTCGGCGCCCGACGGTTGGTTCTTATAGGGGCTTTGAAGTACTCTCGTTCCCTCCCCCTTCTTCAGGTGGAATTGCGTTAGTTCAGATGCTGCAGATACTTGAGGGCTTCGATCTTAAGGCGATGGGGCCGGGATCTTCTGCGAGTCTCCACATTATCTCCGAAGCTATGAAGCTTGCCTTTGCGGACCGCGCAGCTCATTTAGGAGATCCAGACTTCGTGGAAATTCCCGGATGGCTCGCTACTAAGTCTTACGCAGAACGCCAGCGAAGCAGAATTAATCCTCCCTGGACCCAACGTTCGCCTCTGACTTGGCACAAATCTGAGGTGGCTATCAACGTTGAGGGTCCTGGTGAAGAGCCCAAGGGAGGAGGAACGACGCACTTTTCTGTTATGGATGAAGAAGGCAATGCCGTGGCTGTAACCCAAACCATAAATCTTTTGTTTGGTTCGGGAATTACCGTACCTGGCACAGGAATTATCCTCAACAATGAAATGGATGACTTTGCAATCACGACGAATAAGCCAAATGCTTTTGGCTTGATCGATACCCGAGGCTCGAATGCGATTGCTCCGAAGAAAAGGCCTCTTTCGAGCATGACCCCAACTATTGTAACCCGAGGTGGCTCGCCTTACATGGTTATTGGTTCACCTGGTGGTCCAAGGATAATAACGACTACACTACTGTCTATTATAAACGTGATTGATTATGGAATGGATATTCAGGCGTCGGTTAGTGCCCCTCGGTTTCACCACCAATGGATTCCCAACAAGATCAGGGTAGAGCCGGACATTCCAGCCGATGTTCTTGAGGGTTTGAGATTACGCGGGCATAAGGTAGAAGCTTCGAGCAGAAACTGGTCAAGTGCACAAGGAATTGTTTATCAGGAAGAGTCAGGTCGATATTTTGGTGGGACGGACCCAAGAGGAGATGGTCTCGCTGTTGCTCCCTAGCTGAGTTACGGGCGAATGACCGCCAGAACGTATCGCTTCAAGTCCACAATTTTACTTGCAACTGTCAGGATATCTTCTCGGGTCGCGGAAGCGATTTTCTCTGGAACATCTGAAAAATTTCCTGCGCCCAATCCGTAACAAGCATCCAGGGCGATATGGGATGCCTGGGCACTAGCTCGTTGTTGACCGATATGGAAAGAACCGATTAGACTTTGTTTTGCAGAATTAATTTCTTCGTCAGTCGGCGGAGAATCGATGATTCCCTTCAATTGGTCAAGAATTCCATTACGTGCGTCGTCCAGCTTTTCAGGTGCAGTAGCTATATAAACCGCGAAGTATCCTGGTGCTAGGCCCTCTACAGATACCGCCGACACGGTATAGGCAAGTCCTTTCCTGTCCCTGAGATCTAAAAACAAGCGTCCGCCCTGACCTCCGAGAATTTGCGAAACTATATCTAAATAAACACGGTCCGGATCTGTGATGCGGAGTCCGGAAAAACCTATGACAAGGTGAGCCTGTGAACGATCAATCTGCAATTCTACCTCTTTCGGGGAATCCAGAGGAGCATCCTCCTTTGGTAGATGTCCTTCGTATTGCTTGTCGGATAGATGAGAAAGGCGAAGATTCATTTCATCAGCGAGTTCCTCGGTCTCCACATCGCCTACACATGCTATGTCTATGTTTTGGCCTCTTACTATAGATTCATGGAGATCATTAAGATCATTGTTTGTGATTTCGTTTACAGTCTCCTGCGAGCCTAAAACCGGCATTCGATAGGGGTGGGCTGGGTAAAGTGTTTGGATAAATAAGTCAAAGGCACGAGAAGAAAGGCGGTCTTTTCTTCTCGCTAAGGCAGAGAGCGTATCCGTACGTTCACGCTCCATTTCGGTTAAAGATAGTGCTGGCTCCATTAGAGTTTCAGCTAGTAAATCAAGAAACTTACTTCGATTCTCGCTGGGTCCATCGATGCTCAATCCCGTAATATTTCTACCCGAAAAACTGTCGATATCACCAGCCATCGACTCCACGGTTCGTGCAAATTCGCCAGAACTCCGACGCTTTGTTCCTCTCAGCCACATTCCCGCTAAAAACTGACTTATCCCTTCGATTCCTTTCTTTTCGGAGATCAAACCGCCTCGCATAGCTAGCCGAAGCGAAAAGATCGGCAAGCTATCTCGTTTTATGACATGCAGTCGGGGGCCACTATCTAATTCAAAACTTTCAACATCTTTTTTCTGTTGCAGTTTCTTAGGTTTACGAAAACGGCTACGAGCCTTTGCTTTGCCATCGGTCACACAATTTTCTAGTTCTTCTTTTTCAATGATAGTGTCCGGGTTTTCGGGAAGAACAGTTGCGATGAGCGTCTTTTCAGAATCCAGCCAGCGATTTGCAACTTCTAAAAGCTGTTGGCGTGTGGCAGATTGAATCGATGAGAGGTAATCACATTCTTTTCTGTAGCTTCCTGAAAAAATTTCAAAAGTTCCGAGTTTTCTCGCTTGTCCTGAAACGCTCTCGCGTTCCCAAAATTCGGCTGCCAGAAAGTTGGCTTTTGCTTTCTCCAGTTCTTCCGAAGTTACGGGCTGATTCCTCAGTTCTTCTATTTCTGTTGCTATTGCTCGGACTAATGATTTGCAATGCTTAGGGTCGAAATCCGCATTTACGCCAAACAGACCGGCATCTAATGGAGTATAGCTTGATGCGTCTATGCGATCGGCGAGTTGTAATTCTTCGCGAAGGCGACGAACTAAGCGAGAACTTTCCCCTTCCCCCAAAATAAAAGCGAGTAAATCGAGAGGAGGGGTGTCTGGATGATTGAACGCTACGGTAGGCCAGCACATTTCTAGGCATCCACGCTCAAACTGGCGATTTAATAAGGTGGCGCGAAAACCCTCCTTAGGTGCGAGCTCCGCGGGTCGTTCCCTTACCAGTGGGGTTTGTTCTCTTTTTTGAAAGGCTGATTCAATTTTTTTTAATAAGGCTTTCCCAGAAAAGTCGCCAACTGCAACGACCATTAGATTTTCAGGCTGGTACCAACGTTCGTAAAAATTACGGACTCTTTCACCTGAGAGATTTCGGACGCTTTCGGGGTCGCCAAGAATCGGCTTTCCATAAGGATGGCGTTGGTACGCGAGTGCGAAAAGCGCGTCACTAAGTACGTGGTGGGGTGTGTCCTCAGAACGACGTATTTCTTCCAGAACGACTTCGATCTCTCGTTCGACTTCTTCCTCAGCAAAGAGCGAGTTCTGAGTTATATCGGCCAAGACGTCTAGTCCTATTGGAGTCTGCGATGACGGAAGAGTCGTATGATAAACTGTCATATCAAAGGAGGTATATGCGTTGATGTATCCTCCGTTTTTCTCGATGTCACTAGCAACCTGCCCTACTCCACGGTTTGAAGTGCCTTTAAAGAGCATGTGCTCGTGAAAATGTGCGATCCCAGACTCGCTTTCACCCTCATCGGCTGATCCCACCTTTGCCCAAACTTGGATCTCAGTTATAGGAATTCGATGGTCTTCCCGTAACAAGACACGCGGACCTGTTTCTAGATCTACCGCCTCAACGTCATCTTGTTGGAGAGTTTTTGTCAAAAGGTTCACAGAGGACCTAGAATAACTGACTATGGGCTCAGTTGCAGATTTACAATCTTTATTTACCACGCTCGCCCAAGGCGAGGAGTGGCGTTGGTTTTGACTTCGGTAGGTGTATATGTCCATATTCCGTTTTGCGAACGGATTTGTCCTTATTGTGACTTTGCAGTAGTTGCACGGAAAAGTATCGACGCGATCGAGGAAGAGAATTACGTAGCGGCGTTACTCGCGGAACTCGAGATTCGCGCACCCCAATTTGAACTACATCATTTGGATACCATTTATTTCGGGGGGGGTACGCCTTCCTTATTAAGGCCAGACCTTATTGGTCGGATCATAGAATCTCTCTGCAGCAAGTTTGGAGGGAAACCTCGAGAAATCACACTTGAGGTAAACCCAAGCACCTTGGAAATTGGCCGTCTTCCCTATTTCATCGGAGCAGGTGTGAATCGTTTATCGATTGGGGTTCAATCCTTTGACGATTTAGTTTTAAAGCGGCTTGGTCGAGCTCATAGGTTTTCGGATGTCGAGGACATCATTCCTAAGGCAAGGGCAGCGGGCTTTCAGAACCTTTCCCTAGATCTGATCTTTGGCGCACCCGGTCAAACGTACGAGAGTCTCGAACGCGATCTTCAGCTTTTGATTGAGCACGCCCCGGAACACGTTTCCGCGTATTCTCTAACTGTTGAGAAAGGCACCCCTTTTTCCAAAGCCGATGCTCGAGGGCAGCTACTTCTTCCAGCCGAAGAAGAGTCGCTGGCAATGTTAGATCTAGTTTGGGGTCGCCTGGTTGAGGTCGGCTACAACCACTACGAACTCTCTAATTTTGCGAAACCAGGATTCTATTCCCTACACAATCGTCGATATTGGTTTCGTAAGCCAGTTCTTGGATTGGGTATGGGGGCCTGTTCTTTTGATCCCAAGTCAAGGAAGGCGCCATATGGCGCACGTCCGGAGAACCCACGTGATCTTGCTAGTTATCTCGATTCTAGATTAGCTTGCGAGGACGTCATCCTTTCAGCTGACGAAGCTGCTCGAGAGGCGGTCTTCCTTGCACTTCGCACCTCCCGAGGGTTATCAATTCAAGGTTTTATTGACGAATTCGGTCAAGGCCCGGAGGAATTCTTCGGCGAAACGAGTCGCCGACTGGTGGAAGCTGGTGTTTTGAACGTTGGGTCTGGAGAAGTATGGAGCTTGACTCCTAAAGGCCGTCGAGTTGCGGATAGTGTGTTTCTCGAGCTGCTCTAGATCTGTGTTTCTGCTGCGATTTCCTAAGCTCTCGGCTTGCAAGGTCTGGAGACGTCGCAATTTTGCGACTATTCCTTCAGGGTTTTGGTTGACCAGAGGTGGACCATGCTTACTTTTACAGTCGCGACACCAGCTATGTTCGGCCTGGTCACTGAGGGGTGGATTTTCGTGGGAAGGAAGATACGTAACGGATGCGATTATGCTCAATGAATGGCGTGCAAGCTAATGAATAAAAAGTCTGATGTTCCGACAAAAGAAGGAGATTCTATCTCCAAGGATGATGTTCTCGATCAGAATCCGATCGACGACACAAAGGAAAGCGGCTTAGAAGAGGCATCATTACTGAACGGAGAAGAGCAGGAGAGATCTCTATCCCCCGAGGAAGAACTCGAAGAGTTAAAGGACCGGCATCTCCGACTTCAAGCCGATTTTGAGAATGTTCGTAAACGTGCTGCAAGAGATAGGCAGGAGGCTTTCAACTACGGACACGAAAGTTTAGTAAAGAATCTTTTAGGGACCGTTGATAACTTGGAAAGGGCCATTCAGCATACGCATGCTAATGGTGCAGACGCGTTAGATGTGGGGGCGCTGCGCGAGGGTGTCGAGCTTATTTACCGCGAGCTCATCCAGGTTTTGGAGCGTTTTCACGTCACGCGAGTGGAGGCTTTAGGCGAATCATTTGATCCTGCCATTCACGAAGCAATGGCTCAACAAGAAAGTTTAGAAGTTGAACCCAACACGGTGATCGAGGTTTTTGCAAAGGGCTACTTACTTAGAGATCGCTTACTTCGGCCGGCTCAGGTGATTGTTTCCAAGGAGATGGATC
>DKAI01000081.1 GCA_002450755.1 Deltaproteobacteria bacterium UBA6930 | reverse complement strand
TTCAAATTTTCCAAATCCCCACGGGAAGGTTCCGTCCGGGTGTGGATAGTCGGTATTAAAGAGGATGTTGTCTTCACCAACCAGTTCTACGGCTGCCGGAAGGGTCATCTCGTCTCCTCTAGCTGCGACATAGACCTGCCTTTTGAAGTAATCAGTCGGACGCAATTTTAGTTCCGGGTGCTCGGCGTTCCCCGAAAAATCCCAGTGTTGCTCCATTCGTTGTAACCAATAAGGAAGCCAACCGGCATCGGCCTCTACGTGTACTACTGTTAATTCTGGAAATCTTTCCAGCACTCCGTACCAAATGATCGACATCATCGCGACCATTGCCTCAAAGGGGTGAGCAATGATGTGGCCGGTTACATGTGTTTCCATTCGGTCTCCGTAGGAGGGTAAAACCGGTGAGCCTGAATCGTGTAAACAAATAGGTAAGTCGAGTTTCTGTATCGTTTCCCATAAGGGGTCATAATCGGAATGGTAAAGGTTTCTGTTTTCCACAGGATTGGGTCGAAGGTAGAAAGACACACAGCCATCTTCAGCAGCTCGTTTCGCCTCTTGGATCGCTAATTTTGGGTCTTGCAGGGGAAGCATTGCTGCCCAACGAAGTCGCGCGGGATCTTCTGAACAGAACTCCATTGACCATTTGTTGTAGGCCTGGCAGCACGCACTCAGGAGTTCGGTATCCTTGAAAGGTTTCCCCAAGATTTGTCCGCCACGGGTCGGATAAATGATTTGAACGTCTACTCCGTGATCGTCCATGTCCATAATACGGGTCTTGGGTGCATATTTTCCGTCTGCGGCTCGTTTAAATCGTTTCATCGCATTGTTTACTGCAGCGATAAATTCAGGTGGCGACATTGGATAGTTACCCTCAGAAACAACTTTTTCTCCTTCGACTACCATAGAAGGATGCCCGTGGGTCGTCACTGAAGTGGGAGCTCTATCGCGAAATTTCGGTTCTATGTAATCAGTCCAAATTGATATTGGTTCCATCTGGTGAGTGTCTGTGTCCACAACTCGCATTCCGTTTCTCATGCCATTTCCTTCCGTTTAAAACGTGGATTCCCGCGCTTTCACTACTGCAGTAATAACTTCATTGTAGGGTGCCTCGGTTCCAACTTCTCTTGCTACGATAGGCACCATTCCATTAATTTCGTTGATCTCTGATAGTCGCTTTGCTTCGTGATCTTGCAGCATGGAAGGTCGCGCGTCTGGGACTCTCTTTGAGAAATTTCTGATGTATTCTTCAGGGTCTTCGTAGGAAAACTTGATTCCTTTGGCGCTACCTGCGAGAAATGCTTCTTTCCCGCAGCCCATTGCAATTTCCCAAGTGATAGGATCGTTCATCACTGCCTTAGCAGAACGCAGAAAAGCAGTACAAGGTCCGTTGAAGGTTACATTTACAATAAATTTTTCCCACACGAGTTGATCGATGTCTTCATAAGCTTTTACGCGGAATCCGGCCTCTTCCCACAGTTTCACAGTTCTTTGGAGCCGTTCACTGATACCGCCACCGTGTTCTCCCAACCTTACAAGCTCCATTCCATGATGATGTGCATGACCGGGTCCCTTCATTGAGGCAGCAAATCCCCCTGCAACACCAATAAGAATTCGAGAAGATTCTACATGTCGAGCTAGCCGCTCAGCTGCCCCGAGACCATTTTGAATAGTTAGAATGGGAGTTTCGTCTCCTAATAACGGCTCTAGACTTTGAGCAGCCTCAGCGACGCCTCCGGCCTTAGTCGATAGAATAACCAGGTCACATTTTGGCGCATCTGAGTACGTTGTTGTTGCATAAATCTTAACTCTTCTATCGCCACTCTTACCTGAAACCCGAAGTCCATGCTTTTGAATCGCCTCAATGTGTTCTTGCCATACATCAATCGCCCAGATCTCGTTTCCCGATTCGGCTAATAGGCCCGCATAAACGGATCCCATTGCACCGACTCCAACTACCGCAATTCGCACTCTATTCCCCCTCCCAAATCTTATTCGAACTCGATTTCAACAGATCCGATAGACCCGAAATCTGCGCGCCAGTGACCTGGTTCCTTCACCTTGTGATTGCTGAAAGAGCCCGTGATGACTTTTTGTCCTGACTCGAGTCGCATTCCAAATTTACCCAGGGTATTTGCTAAAACTGCAAGCGAAATAAAATGGTCATCAATGCAGTCACGACCGAGAGATTCAGATTGGATTTCTCCGTTCCGCGTAAGGGTGGAAATTACGTCATCAGACTTAAAATCGGATGTAAGTAGTTGCTCTTTTCCTGGAACAATTCCCCACTGAGCAAGGTCATCTGCGACCAGCAAGCCGAAATCTTTTCCATCTGTTCTAAATTCATTTATCTCCATTCCCGCGGCTACTGCCCGCGTCGATTTACGCGCGATTTCGGCAGTAACCTCACTAGTTGGGAAAGTCTCTCCAATAGTAAAGCAAAGTTCGTTTTCGATTCCCGCGCCTTCCGCTATAGAACTCAGAGAGATCTTTCCTCCATTATCTTGAACACCTGATTTCAATAAATATCCAAACGGCTGATCATTTGTGCCTAGGCGTTCTCGGACTCGAATTGATGTAAGTCCTATTTTCCAGCCGGCTAATTCTTCGCCTTGCTCTAGCCTGTGTTTCAGTATGCCCAACTGAACCTGCAAAGAAGACGAAAAGTCTAGGTTAACTTCCCACTTTTTGGGAAGCTGGATTCCTTCACTCCGGAAGTTCCATAATTTTTCGATAGTTTGTTCTATGTCAGGCAAAGTTTTTCTCCTGCTTTCTAATGAGGTTTCCAGCCGGACTTCAGCTGTCGTGCGATAACCATATTTTGAATTTCATTTGTTCCTTCATAAATTCTTAGTACCCGTGCATCACGGTAATACTTTTCTACTGATGTATTCTTAAGGAATCCGTAACCACCATGAATCTGGAGGGCCTCGGAAGATACCCATTCAGCGACATCTGAAGAGAATGCTTTTGCCATAGATGCTTCGGCAATCGCTTTTTCCCCTGCATCTTCTAGGCTCGCGGCATGTAGAGTGAGGGCACGTGCGGCACTTACTCGAGTAGCCATTTCGGATAGTTTGAAAGATATAGCTTGATGCTCATTAAGCTTTTTCCCAAAAGTTTCACGATGATCTGCGTAGTCTAAAGCGGCTTCTAATGCCGCGCGTGCCACGCCTACAGACTGGGCTGCAACACCGATGCGGCCTCCGTTTAGGTAAGAAAGCGCAATTTTATATCCCTCTCCTTCGGTACCTAGTAAATTTTCCGAAGTAATTTCAATGTCGTTAAGTGAAATTTCGGCAGTGTCGCAATTTCTATGACCTAACTTATCTTCCAGACGTTCGACGTGAAAACCAGGAGTATCTGTCGGAATTAAGTAGGCACTTAATTCGGAACCTTTCGATTTTAGACCATGCCGCGCGATAACCATCGCAAGATGTGCACTTTTACCGGCAGTTACGAATTGTTTTGAACCACGAAGAATCCTACGGGAGTCGGTAGTTTCAACACGGGAGGAGATTGCAGCTGCGTCGGATCCGGCGTTTGCCTCGGTTAACAAAAAACATCCACGTTTTTCCCCTGTCGCTAGGGGTATGAGGAATTTTTCGATTTGTTGCCTAGTACCATAGTCTTTTATTGCTGTTGTCACGGGAGAGTTTGAAACATTAACGAGATTGCATATTCCACAATCAGCAGCGGCGAACTCTTCGGTAACGAGCGCGTATGAAACAAAGTCTAAGCCGGCACCACCGTATTCTTTGGGCACAAGCATGCCAAAAAAGCCAAGTTTAGCGATCCCTTCTAATGTGGTCTCGGGAACTCCGCTACCCTGCTTTTCCCAAGCGAGAGCGTGGCTCGCGATTTCGCGCTGCGCAAAGTCGCGAGCCGTTGCCCTTAACGCCAATTGGCGTTCGCTAAGAATCATCGAGCCTTTTTACCTAGCCCTCCCGCTCGAGGACCACGACAGGTATCTCCCGAGAGGTTTTGGCCTGGTAGTCATTGTACGGCGGGTATAGTTGTGCAAGCTGATCCCATAGGGTCTGTCTTTCGTTGCCCTCTACTGTTCTCGCTCGGGCACTGAATTTTTCACCGAGAATTTGTACCTCTACAGAAGGATTGGCCTCAAGATTTAGATACCAGACAGGGTGATCTGGAGCACCGCCTTTGGAAGCTACTATGACAGGACCAGCTTCCGACTCTCCATAAATAAGTGGCAGGACTGAAGGATTACCCGATTTCCGACCGGTGGTAGTTAAAAGAAGGCAAGGAATAGGACCGGGACCTCCTACGGCGGTCGTGTCAAACATGTGTCCGTCACTTCCATCGGTTGCCAAATAAGCATCAAGATGTTTTTGTATCCATTCAGGTAAGGGCATAAGAATTCTCCTTTTTAGACGAACCAGGAGTCTAGCCTCTCTTCGCCCCAAATTTTGGAGATTCTTTGTTCCGTTTGGTACTAAAATTGATTATTCACTGCCTCGAGGTGAAAAATTAAAAGATCTTGACCATTCTCCTAAGACCTTCCAAGATATTTGCTTAGTTTACTTACAAGAGGCTTAAAACGGCGTTAGCTAGGAAATGGAGTTCAAATGTTAGTAGTTTCGGGTCACCTTAGGATAGATCCTAATAATTTAGAAATTGCCAAGAAGGCTATGGAGGAAGTCATGACGGAAACCCATAAGGAAGCAGGCAATATTAGTTATGTCTTTACCCATACCCTGGATGAGCCGGGTCACTTCCGGATCTTCGAAGAATGGGATTCTCAGGATGCGCTCGATGCTCACATGAAGGCGCCGCATATGGCGGTTTTCGGAAAAGCAATGGGCGGTTTCGGAGTGACTGAAATTCTTATTAAGCGATATCAAGTGGGAGAAGTAGACACATTGCTGGAGAAGGGATCTTAAGATGGCACTTCCACAAGAAATAGGCCCTCTAAATGCTGAGCTTATGGACACTCTTGTCCGTACTCGTGACGTTGACTGGATTCCTGACCCTGGAGATCCCAAGCGAGGGTCCATGAAAATTTTATGGACTTGTGAGGAAACAGGACGTTGGGCAGTTTTGTTTCGATGGCTGAAAGGATATGTTGCGCCTCAACATAAGCATCTCACCGCAGCTCATACTTTTGTTTTATCTGGAAAGCTTCAGGTTAGAGACGGAACTCTTGAGGCGGGCGACTATGTCTATGAACGAAATGGAATGATTCACGGCGCTACTGAAGCGTTGGAAGATACCGAATATCTTTTTCTCTGTGACGGACCGGTTCTATTCTTTGAAGAAAGCAAAGGCTTCACGGGATATCTAGGGTGGGAGGAGCTGCGACGGATTGAACAGGCTTCTTCTCCTGCTAACTAGCTCGTAGATAGTTGAGTACTTTCAATTGAGTTTTCTATTTGAAGTCGAGTGCAAATTTTATTCGGTACTAGGTAGTTGATGACTCGCCGACTTGTAATTCTCTTGCTCGGTGTGATGATGATTCTTTCATGTGACTCAAAAGGCGAACCAGAAAGAGTCCTTGGAAAACTCGAACCAAAAAGGGAAGCTCTTGTCCCCAGTGAAAGTAAAGTCAAAGGTGGTCGTCTTTCTGGGGCTCTTGATTGGAATGAGGAAGGGATAGCCTGGACTCGCTACGATTCAGGTTTAGAAGAGGCACGAGCCAGCGGCAAGCCTATTTTAGCTTTAGTTTATGCGGACTGGTGCGCGCACTGTAAGAAATATGGTGAGAACTTCTTCGAATCGAAGATTGAAGACATTTCCAAAAAGTATGTAATGGTCTTAGTCAATCAGGATAAAGAGCCTGCTACAAGTAGGTATCTCTCGCCAGATGGAGTTTATGTTCCACGCACTTTCATACTCTCTTCCGAAGGCGAAATACGAGATGATATCTTTGCAGTTCCATCACGATTTCAATTCTTTTACGATTATCGGAGCCCCGACAATATTCTTAATGCAATGAAAAAAGGTTTGTCGAAACCGAAGACGTGAGCATTTTGTCTTATTCAGGTTTTAGGAATCACGGTCTTTCAAGACACCCTTTTCATCTCGCAATTCAGGACCGACCACCTTAGCTCTCCCATCGCCGAACTTTTGATCACGTTCAAGTAAAGCTTTCTTAAGTCCACTTTCTTTCATTGTTCGTCGAAAATTTTCTGCGCTTTCCGCCTGATGCCCGCGTGCATCATTTTCAGCAGCTAATCTTTGCAGTGTCCGAGCGCCCATTAGTTCTAAGCCGAGGTTTACTACTCTTTTGTTTGCCGACAAAAGATCTTGATCGATTTCGCCAAGTCTTTTCGCCAATCCTTCTACCTCACCTTCTAAGTGTTCTATCGCCACAGCTTTCATTACTAACCCTATTTGAGCCGCTTCTTCTCCCGTAATTGTATCTCCGGTTAACGTAAGTCTCTTAGCCCACTGTGGTCCGATTAGGTAAAGCCACATGTGGTTTGGAAGGGCGCCAAGATCTCTGGCAGGAGGGAATCCAAGAACAGCATCATTTGATGCAATCACCATGTCGCAGAGAAGTGCAATGTCCGTGCCGCCTGCAAGACAATGTCCGTGAACTTGTGCGATAACAGGCTTATGCATATCAAAAATTGCCATTCTCAAACGCTGCGCCCGTTCTAAGTGCCACGCATCGTCATCGAACCTTCGCATTCCTCTGTACGTTCCGAATGCAGTTTTCTTTTTTATACCGCCGAAGTTCGTTAAATCGTAACCAGCACTGAAGCATGGACCAGCGCCACGAAGAATTACTGCATGGACTGTTCGATCTTCATCCGACTCCCAAAGGGCATCATGAAGCAAAGATAAGAGATCAAAAGAGAGAGCGTTTCTTTTGCTAGGCCGATTGAGAGTGATACGAGCTATTCGATCTTTTACCTCGTATTTTAAGATGTCATTCATGTATCTCTCGAATCCTTTTTACCAACTTTGTTCGGTATTCTTTAGTAAGGTATCGAGCCTTACTTAATTAACTGCCTTATCTCATGAAAATGAATATTTTCGTTCGTTTGCACCAATTCAAAAAGAACTTGTTCTACGGTCGCCGGAAGTGCTCCAGAAAGAAACATCTTTTCAAGGCCTTGCTCATGCTCAAGAATCGATCTCGACGTCAATGCATCGACCGGAAGGTGCACAGTATACCCATGGTTAATTAGATCGTGAACGCTTTGATTTACGCATACATGAGTTTCAATTCCAGAGACTATGACATGCTTTTTGCCTAGGCCGACAACCCATTCGGGTAAGTTTGTGCACTTCCAAATAGAGCAGGAACCTTTCTCGAATCTCTTCGAGTTTTTCGGCAGAGCATTCAAGATGTCCGAACAGGTCGGTCCAAGCCCTTTGGGGTACTGTTCGGTGTAAAGCACAGGAATATTCATAATAGAAGCTGCTTCTATCAGTATACGGGCCCTCTCGATTGTTTGTTCTCCCCGATAAAGTACAGAGCGGTAGTTTTCTTGAAAGTCTATGATTATTATTAGACTGTTTTCTGGTTCAATAACGTTAGGGTGATTCTGAGTAGTTGTCATAAAAACAAATCCTACATTGCCTTTCGAGATGACAGAGCTATTGCCTTGTAATGTCGGCGCCTAAAGCTCTCAAGCGTGAATCTACGTTTTCGTAGCCACGATCTACTTGATCTGCATTCATAATGAGTGATTCTCCTTCTGCGCAAAGAGCCGCCGCTATTAACGCCATTCCTGCCCGAATGTCAGGAGACGTCAATCTATCGCCTTGAAGTCTACTAGGACCGGTCACAACGGCTCGATGAGGATCACATAGAATGACCCGGGCGCCCATTGAAATTAAGCGATCCACAAAGAAGAGACGATTCTCAAACATTTTTTCATGTATCAAGACCGTACCTTGTGCTTGGGTTGCAAGAACAAGAGCGATCGAGGTCAGGTCACTAGGAAAACCTGGCCATGGAGCATCGTCGACTTTTGGAATTGCTCCATCGAAATCATTTTGGACGATAAGTTCTTGTCCACCAGGCACAAAGACTCGGTCACGATCAATTTCTAAACTTACGCCGAGCTTTGCGAAGACCATTTGAATCATTCTCATATCGTTTGCATTGGTGTTGAGAATAGTTAACTCCCCTCCTGTCATTGCAGAAATCGCGACAAACGAACCAACCTCGATGTGGTCTGGGGCGATCGTATGAACACAGGGAGTGAGAGTCGATTTCCCAGAAATCTCAAGCACGTTTGTTCCTATCCCACGAATCTCCGCTCCCATACCAATGAGTTGCTTGCATAAGCCCTGCACGTGCGGTTCGGATGCAGCATTGGCAATTCGGGTATCGCCCGATGCAACAGCTGCTGCCATAACCGCATTTTCGGTAGCCATAACACTTGCTTCATCCAGAAAGATATCGGCACCATGGAAACCATGAGGAAGGTTTAGAATGTATTGATTTTCCCGGGTCTCGATTTTAGCTCCAAGTTGTCTTAGGACGCTTACATGTGTGTCGATTCTGCGACGCCCTATTCTATCTCCGCCGGGCCTAGGTAGAGTGGCTTCCCCATTTCTGTGAAGAAGACCGGGCGCAAGTAAAAATGATCCTCTGATCGCCCGGGCGAGTTGAGCAGCGGGTGCGCC
>DKAI01000129.1 GCA_002450755.1 Deltaproteobacteria bacterium UBA6930 | reverse complement strand
TGTCAAGCGGGCTTTGCCCGCATGATCTTTTGTAGAATTCTCGACGACAGGGTTCTGACTTTTTAGGAGAAAAAAAGAGTGAACATCAAAGCCGGATGGAACTTTTGCGGAAAATTCTGGCAGGTCTTGGTGAACCCGTTACTAAATCGGCTGATTCTATGCTTTCTTTTATTGTCCATCCCGGAATCAGGGCATGCGCAAGAGTACGAGTACCAGGAAGACGTCACGGGTTTCAAAGAGGGTGACATTATAGGGTTCGATCAGGTGGAGCTGCTGAAGCCCTATATTCCGCAGGAGTTTTGGGCACATCGTCATTTTTTCTTTTTTGAAGGAATGCAACTCGAGGTTGGTCCTCCTTTTAGAGATTACTCGAATCCGCCCGAATTTAAGGCTGTCACTGAAAGATTCAAAGGCCAAGCGAGGATCGGTCCAGAAGGGAGCCTTGAGAATTACACCGCAGGCGAGCCATTTCCAATGGGCGAGATCGATTGTCTGGGAGATCCCCAGGCGGGGTCGAAGATAATTTGGAACTTTGACCTGCAGTGGTCAGGCGATGGTGCAAGAGGGCACTTCCTCTACACGTACTTCGATCGTGGAGAGCAACTGAATCTCTATTACCAGGGTAATGCTAAGAATATTGAAATGACCGGTCGGATTGAACCGCGCTACTTAGAGAAAAACGGCGGTGATATTTTCAAAAACGATCCGAAGCAACGCGTTCTAGGTATTGAAGTCAAGGAACCATTTTCCGCGCGCGGACTGGCAGCTATCAATTATCGGTACAAGGCAGCACGGAACCCTCCCGCCCAAATAAAATATGACGATACCTGGATCTATCAACCTGACGCGAGACGAGTTCGTCGATTCTCAACAAAAGAGCGAGCTGATGCCATCTCGGGGACCGACTTTAGTTTTGACGACCTTAGAAGTTTCTCCGGTATTGTTCCACACTACACTTGGAGTTGCCTGGGAGAAATGATTTTGATGGCTCCCATGAATACCAAACAAAGAGCACACCCTTATTCAGATGATGTGAACTTTGGACCATTTGGGTTGTCCTATGCGAACGATCGTTGGGAAATGCGTCACGCAGTGCTCCTCAGATCTGTACCCATTGAACCCGATCATCCGTACACACGTAAAGATATTTACGTAGACAAGGAGACCCTTACCCCTCTTTATTCTCTCGCATATGACAGAAAGGGGGAGCTTTGGAAGCTGATTTGGCACAATCACCGGTGGAGCGAAGATGAACCCGAATGGTATGAAGGCTGGGAAGGGGTACAACGCCCCCGGGATTTGCGGGTAATAAGTGATATCATTGCAAACGCTCAAACCGGCACTGGAAACCGTATTGAGTTCTACGATATGCATGGTACGCCCTTCGATAAAAAAGGAAAAATCAGGCGCTACATCGATATCGGGCGACTGAGTCAGGGTCGGTAGATCTCAGAACCCGAAGGTAAAAGAAATGCAGATTGGTTTTTGTTTTATTGCAGCAAACTGCTCTAGGTGTCTACCAAAAGTACTCCTCCGCTTCCTAACTGTTGTTGGGCTTTTAATACTTGGTTCCCCTCAAGTTACTCATGGTCAGGAAAGCGCTATGGGATTTAAGGAAGGAGACATACTTGGTTTTGATCGAGTGGACCTACTTAAGCCATATCTTCCACAGGAATTTTGGGCACATCGTCATTTTTTCTTTTTTGAAGGAATGGAGCTCGAGATAGGGCCAGGGTTTCGAGATTATTCAAATCCTCCGGAATGGAAGTCTGTCACCGAAAGATTTAAGGGTCAAGCGAGGATAGGTCCGGGAGGAAGCCTTGAGAATTACACCGCAGGTGAGCCTTTTCCGATGGCAGAGATTGATTGCTTTGGAGATCCTCTGGCTGGCTACAAAGTAATTTGGAACTTTGATTTGCAATGGTCTGGAGACGGGGCGCGCAGCAATTTCCTTTATACCTACTTCGACCGAGGGGAGCAGCTAACGCTCTATTACCAAGGGCAGGCAAAGGTCATTCAAATGACTGGACGGATTGAGCCGTATTACTTAGGGAAAAACGGCGGCGACATATTTAAAGATGACCCAAAGAAAACAGTTATGGGCATTGAGGTGAAGGAACCGTTCGCTGCTCGAGGTCTCTCCGCCTTAAGCTATCGGTACAAAGCGTCGCAGAATCCTCCCGAACAAATTCGATATGACGATACATGGATTTATCAACCTGATGCGCGACGTGTTAGGCGTTTTTCGACTAAGGAACGTGCTGATGCGATTTCCGGGACAGATTTCAGCTTTGACGATCTAAGGAGTTTCGCAGGGATCGTTCCGCATTATACCTGGAGTTGCTTGGGAGAGGTGGTACTGATTGCTCCAATGAATACTCAGAAGAGGGCTTATCCCTATTCGAAAGATGTAGATTTTGGACCCTTTGGTTTGTCGTACGCAAACGATCGTTGGGAGCTTCGGCACGCAATTTTAGTAAGTTCAGTTCCGAATGACCCTGAACATCCGTACTCGCGCAAGGACATATATATTGATAAGCAAACGCTAACGCCGTTGTATTCCTTCGCCTACGATCGAAAAGGAGAGCTCTGGAAAATCATCTGGCATAATCACCGCTGGAGCGAAGATGACTCGGAGTGGTATAAAAGCTGGCCGGGCATCGATCGACCTCGCGATATGCGAATAGTGAGCGATACTATCGCCAATGCCCAAACAGGAACAGGAAACCGCATCGAATTCTGGGATAGCCATGGGACACCGTTTGACAACAAAGCAAAAGTACGACGGTACATCGACATCGGTCGCCTTAGCCAGGGTCGTTAGTTCGTTCTGTATTCTCCTTCTTCTTGCGTGCCACGATACGGGGCTAACGCGTAGGGAAGAAATACCTGGAGTCGGCTTACTCGACGATCTTTTTTCGATTTCTGCACCGAGCAAGTCCCATGTTGTCGTTTCTGGGTATTGGGGAGCAATCTATGTCTCAACTGATGGCGGAATTAATTGGAAACGTGGAGAAACTGGAACACGACGACTGATTTACGACGTTTCCATGGCAGACGAGCAACGAGGCTTCGCATGTGGTCAGCGAGGGCTTTTGCTTCGGACGGACGACGGGGGGCTGTCATGGAGAAAAATCTCTACTCCTAAGGACAGCGATAACGTTCATTTTTTCTCCGTTCATGCTGTGGATCCGGAAAAAGTTTGGATCGTTGGCGAGTGGGGAACAAGAATTTACAGTTCTGATGGCGGGGAAACTTTTGTTGATGATTCTCTTGTGATCGGACCGTCTCATCCTCAGTTTGTTTGGCTTTCAGTTGACGATCAGGAACGCATTCGTGCAGGGGAACCGGTTTTTGAAGACTTGGGCCTCACGGATGTATGGTGTTTGAGAAAAGAGTCGGAGCGTTGTTGGATAGCAGGAGAATTCGGGACTGTTTACTCGAGTTCAACGGGTGGAGTGAAAGGCTCGAGTGGTGAGCCCGGTTGGGTTCTAGGGAAAATTGTTTCGGACGAAAAGCCCGCACCGATCAATTTCTCAGAGCACGGATCTGACATTGAAGAAGGTCAACGTACCAGTCTTGAGACATTTGCGAGGTCTATGGTCGACACGCCACACCTGAACGTTGCGATTCAACCTCGTTTGTCTAGGCGTGAAATATTGAAAATGGATGAGGATTACGATCCTTATCCATTGTTCGAACTGGTTGATGAACGGGGCAGGGCAGTCCAGTATGCCCTTGAAGCCGTCGGATTGCTGAGCGATAGAGTTAGGCAAAGGGGAGGGCCCCCATGGGACTATGATGAGTTTCTCGAAGATGATCCAGATATGTTGTCGAATTGGCTTGAGAGTCGACGGTCAGACAGCCCTCGAGTCGACCTTGAAGTAGTTCAAAGTCCACACCTTTTTGCCGTTCGGTTCAGCGATCCTCTTAATGGTGTTGTTTCTGCCCTCGGTGGGGTAGTTCTGCGTTCGATAGATGGAGGGATGACTTGGCGTTATTCTGATGTCGGACGCAAAGGAGCGATTTTTTCAGCCTACCCAGTTTCCTCTAGGAAAATTGTTGCTGTCGGGGAAAAAGGTTTAATAAGAATCTCAGAGGACGGTGGAACTTCCTGGGCTAGACAGGAAAAAGGGTTTCCTACAGTTTTCACTTTTTTCCGTGACATGACCTTTGTAGGCTCTACGGGTTTTCTGGTGGGGCAGGGAGGCACAATTCTGCGAACCACGGATTCTGGAGAGAACTGGTCACACCTCCTTCCTAAAAGGGAATGAGTATCTGATTGGAGCTAAGAGGTAATTTATTTTAAAATTGCACAACCAAAGGCTAGGTTTATTCCCGGTCACGGCTTCTCCGCTTCTGCTCTCAATTCGATTCTGCGAATTTTCCCGCTCACAGTCTTTGGTAGCTCCGTTCGATACTCGATCTCTCGAGGATATTTGTAAGGCGCTGTTACGGACTTGCAATGTTCTTTTAGGGTATCAGTGAGATCTGGACTGCCATCGAGGCCGGCTCTTAAAACGACGTAGGCTTTAACAATTGCGCCTCGATCTGCGTTGGGTGCGGCTACTACCGCGGCCTCAACTACGTCAGGGTGTTCAATGAGTGCACTTTCGACCTCAAAAGGTCCGATCCGGTAGCCCGCTGAAATAATTACGTCATCTGCGCGTCCGACAAACCAGAAAAATCCGTCTTCGTCCCGAGAAGCGCGGTCACCGGTTACATACCAGTCTCCTCTTCGGCATTTATCACTCGCCATTTCGTCTTTCCAGTACTCCAAGAAAAGGCTGGGAGGCCGACCATGGACGGCTACATCTCCTATCTCGCCGTCAGGCTGAGGTTGGCCATTCTCATCAATGACTTCGACGACGTGTCCTGGCATCGGGAGTCCCATGGACCCTGGACGTACCTCAATCCCTGGATAGTTTCCTATCAAAAGAATGGATTCGGTCTGACCGTAACCATCTCGGATGGTAATTCCTGTAGAGTCTCGCCACGTACGAATCACTTCAGGATTTAGAGGCTCTCCTGCCGAAACGCATTCCCTGAGGTTTTCGAAGTTGTATTCAGAGAGGTCCTCTTTTACTAGCATTCGAAATTCTGTGGGAGGTGCACAGAAGACGTCAGGTCTAACTTGCTCCAGGAGCTCAAGTTCTTTTCGTGCCTCGAACCTCCCTCCATACATGAAGACTTCCGCGCCCACACTCCAGGGTCCAAATAAAACGCTGTAGGCGGCTTTAGCCCAACCTGTATCGCTCGTCGTCCAAAGTCTTTGGCCCCGCTCGAGTCCTAGCCAAGTTTTAGCTGTGTAGCGTTGCGTGTACGTATAAGCGTGAGAATGCAAGACGGCCTTTGGCGGGCCGGTGGTACCTGAGGTGTAATAGACGAGTGCTGGGTCGGACGCTCTCGTGTCCGGTTGTCCTTCCGATGAGATTTCCTCCGAGGTGAGAGCTGATAACAAGTCGGTCCAGGCACCCGAGATGTCTCCGATGCCAAGAAAATGCTTAATATCAGTAAGTTGGCTTCTTACCTGCTCAACTGTTTCACTTTCACTATGGGATGCCGCAATGGCCACGGCACCGCTATGTTTCGCACGAAACAGCAGGTCTTTCGGTCTTAGAATCGTAGAACTAGGTATGACCAGAGCTCCAGCCTTAAGCCCTCCAATCATTAACAAATGCCATTCCGGAATTTTAGGAAGCATGACAATTATAGGATCGCCCTTCCGAATTCCTAATCTTCGCAGAGCATTTGCTACCTGGTTGGTTTGGTCTCGTACTTGCGCATACGAAAGAAATCTTTCTTCTCCGTTTTCATTCTTCCAAAAAAGTGCAGGAAGTTCAGGATCTTCTGCGTGCTTGTCTACAACATCGCGACCAAAGTTAAATGATTCAGGAATTTTCCATTCGAAACCCTCAAATTCACTTTTGTATTCTTCAAGGGCTGAATTTTTTGGGTTCACTGCTTACATCTCCCGTTTTAGCGGTGAGGGCAAATCGAGAATCTGCCCAAAGTTAATCTTTCTGAGATCCACTCTTGTGCCATAAGGTTGTGGTGTCGGACTTCCTGTCCGGACAAGAAGATTACATCGCTATTCTTCTCCACGCTTCCTTCTTGATTTCGTGTGTGACTTTTACGACACTTCGAGCCCTCCGAGCCTTTTAGAGTCGAATTTAATCAGTCTTGGTTTCTTCGTGTAAAATAACCCTAGAAGGCCGTGTTTAGTTTAATGCGAGACTAGGTTGAGGATCCTTTTCCTTAAACGGGGGCGCTAAAAACATCTAAGAGCTTTTTGATCGACGTGGTGATAAATGTCGGAGGCCTCTTGCTTACGCTCGTATTCTTGGCTTCATGGATGGCGGTTACTCGGGTGCTCTGCTAGAGACGGTATTGTCCTACCCTCGGAGTTAATTTGGAACACGAGAGCAATGCTATAGACCCAATGGGGGATTTCGAGAGAAGTCACAGTTGTGACGCGATTTCCGCGAATCTCATAGATCACGAAGTCGTTTTAGCAGGGTGGGTCCAGCGCCGTAGAGATCACGGGGGGGTCATCTTCGTGGATCTTAGAGATAGGACTGGGGTAATCCAAGTCGTGTTTCGACCTGACGCTTCTTCCAAAGCCCATGCTAGGGCAGGAGCCCTTAGGTCTGAATTTGTACTTGCTGTCCGGGGTGTCATTAAACACCGAAGTGAAGAAACAATTAACCTCGATATCCCCAATGGTGATATTGAGGTTGTAGCAGCTGACCTGGCCTTGCTGAATACAGCAAGCCCCCCACCTTTTGCTATCGAGGATGACCCGGGAGTTGATGAGTCAGTTCGCTTGCAACACAGAATTCACGATCTCAGAAGAGGTCCACTTCAAAAAAACTTGTCTCTTAGACATCGGTTAACCAAGGCGATTCGAGATACGTTGTGTGAAAACGAGTTCACGGAAATTGAAACGCCGATCCTTACAAAATCAACGCCGGAGGGTGCTCGGGATTTTTTGGTTCCTGCTCGACAGCAGCCTGGTGAATTTTACGCATTACCACAGTCACCCCAACTGATGAAACAGTTACTCATGATTGCTGGCTTTGAACGATACTTCCAAATAGCTCGATGCTTTCGGGATGAAGATCAGCGGGCAGATCGCCAGCTAGAATTTACCCAAGTTGATTTGGAGATGTCCTTTGTCAAGGTAGAAAATATCTTGAAACTTTTGGAGGAGATTACTTGGAAAGGTTGTCTTGAGGCTAAGGGTGTAGAATTGCAGCGCCCATTCCCACGTATTTCCTACCAAGATTCGATGGATCGTTTTGGTAACGACCGACCTGACACAAGAATCCAACTCGAATTGACCGATCTCACCGAAGTCTTCAGCAAGAGCGATTTTCGTGCCTTTCGCGGAGCGGTAGAGGCGGGTGGGATAGTGAAATGCCTTCCTATTCATAACGCCGATGAGATTTCACGGGGGGAAATTGATCGTCTAGAAGGTTTTGTTAAGAAAGAGTTGAATGCTCGCGGTCTGGGATGGATTAGAGTCGCCGCGGATGGTTCGTGGCAAAGTCCGATAGTGAAATTTTTGAGTGAGAACGATAAAGAGAATATTTCTAGAATTACTTCTGCCTCACCAGGCTCGCTTCTGATTTTTCAAGCCGACACCAATGCACGGGTAAATTCAATACTTTCTCGCTTGCGAGTTGATCTTGGAAGAAGGCTGCGAAGAGTCGAGCCGAGAGATTGGGATCCACTTTTTGTGCTGGACTTTCCTTTATTTGAAGAAGACGAAGATCAAAAGCTTACTTACATGCACATGCCATTTGTTGCTCCAGTAGAAGAAGATATTTCCTTGCTCGAGACCGATCCAAAAGCGGTTCGGGCTACACACTACGATGTGGTACTTAACGGATACGAGCTGGGGTCGGGAAGTTTGCGTAATCATCGTGGGGACTTGCAAAGAAAGATATTAGGTCTTTTGGGCTACGAAACTGAAGAGATGGAGCAGAAGTTTGGCTTCTTCTTGCGATCGTTGGAAACAGGAGCCCCTCCTCACGGTGGGTTCGCATTTGGTTTGGATCGGTTTGCCATGGTTTTGGCAGGTACAGATAATCTTCGAGATGTCATTGCTTTTCCCAAAACCCAGCGCGGGCAGGATCTCCTTTTGGAAGCCCCTTCTGAAATCCCCTTCACTCTTTTAGATGACTTAGCAATTCGAGTGGCGAAGAGGAAGCGAAATTGATTAGGTACCTGAGGTGTATCACGGGAACTTTGATTCTAATAGGAGCGGTTTTGACTGAACCAGCCTTAGGCGAGTCGCAGTTGAGCAAGGCTCAGGACTTTGCGGTGGTCGGCCATGGCGAGACTTTGTCCCATATTGCCTCCCGATTTTACGGTGATGCTTCTCTCTGGCTTGTGCTCTACCTTGAAAATCGTGACCGAATCAAGGATCCGACGAAGATTTTTGTAGGACAGCGTCTGGCGGTGCCTCCAATATCTCAAGAAAGACGGGCGAAAATCCGCATGGACATACGGAACTCATTTTTGCGGTAACCTGAAATTCTGGCGAGATGCTATAGCGTTCGCTTCGGACGTATAGATGAGCTACACGACGGTCTGAGTGTTGGGTTAGATTAGGTCATCTGGGGCCAACCCTACAAGAAGTGGTTGCTCTCGCGACTACCAAGTGCGAATGGTTCGTCTTGGGTTTTAAACTGCGCTTAGGCGCAACGGATAACGGAGTTTTCTTATGGCTAGGCCTAGGATCGCCTTAATTGGTGGCGGAAACATTGGTGGAGTTCTGGCAGAGCAGATCGCTTACCGGGAGCTTGGTGATGTTGTGATCTTTGACGTGGTAGAGGGTCTACCTCAAGGTAAGGCTCTCGATATGGCTGAAGGTGCCCCTTTGGTAGGAGCAGATTCTGTCATCTCTGGTGCAAATGATTACTCAGATATAGCGGGCTCGGATTTAGTTATCATCACGGCGGGCTTAGCACGAAAACCGGGTATGTCGCGTGATGATCTTCTTAGCACCAATCTTTCGATAATGAGCCAGGTCGCCGAAGGAGT
>DKAI01000107.1 GCA_002450755.1 Deltaproteobacteria bacterium UBA6930 | reverse complement strand
GGAATCATTACTACGTCAAGTTTTTGACCTGCCTCAGAGACAACTCTTAGCATGTCATCTAAAAACCACGGACTGTCTAAACTATTAACGCGGCACCAAAGTTGCGTATCACCGAAATCGGTAGATTTTGCAATCTTGACCAGTCCTTCCCTCGCAGCAATCTTATTATCTACCTGCACCGCATCTTCGAGATTTCCAAGGAGGATATCTACCTTTTGAGACAAATCAGGTATCTTTGCCGCCATTTTTTCATTACTCGGGTCAAAAAAATGAATCATTCTAGATGGACGTAAGGGAATATCAGCCAAGGGTCTAGGCGCGCCTATCGCTAGCGGCTGCGTAAAATCGCGAGGGTTTCGCATTCAAAAATCTCCTGAAAAGTTTCAAGGATGAACAAAGCCATCCTTACTCATGTCTACTTTAGCGCTCTAAAATTCTGCGTAACCTGGAACACGGGGGAAAGGTATTACATCTCGAATATTCGACATTCCAGTCAGGAACAGCATTAACCTCTCGAAGCCTAAACCAAAGCCTGAGTGAGGTACCCCGCCGAAACGTCGAAGGTCGAGATACCACTTATATCGGTCAAGTGGCAATCCAGCCTCCATCAAGCGCCGAGACAGTACGTCATGGCGATGCTCTCTCTGAGAGCCTCCAATTATCTCACCTATTCCAGGTAAAAGCACATCCACTGCCCTCACAGTCTTCTCGTCATCATTCACGTACATGTAGAACGCCTTGATGTCCTTTGGATAGTCCGTCACTACCACGGGACCTTTTACGTACTCCTCACAAAGAAATCTTTCATGCTCACTTTGCAGATCGGCCCCCCAGGAAACAGGAAAGGTAAACCCTTTCGATTTACCTTTGAGGACTTCGATCGCATCAGTGTAAGTCATGTGGACTGGTTGGGTGTTCACGGCGTTTCTTAGACTGTTCAAAAGATTTCTCTCAATGCGTTCGTTAAAGAACGCTAAGTCCTCTTCACAATCCGAAAGAACCGCTTGAATGACTTCCTTAAGAAAATCTTTCGCGACTTCTATATCCTCTTCAAGATCGCAGAATGCCATTTCAGGTTCCACCATCCAAAATTCTGCCAAATGACGACTCGTATTTGAGTTTTCTGCTCTGAAAGTTGGTCCAAAAGTGTAAACGTCGTGCATCGCTAAAGCGCCAATCTCAGCCTCTAACTGTCCCGAAACTGTTAGGTGTGTTTCATCACCGAAAAAGTCTTTTGAAAAGTCCTCCCGACCATCTTCCTGAAGTAGACGTTTTGCATCTAAAGTCGTCACGCGAAACATCTCGCCAGCACCCTCCGCATCTGACAAAGTTATTATTGGAGAATGGAGATAAAGAAAGTCACGTGTCTGAAAGAAATTATGTACCGCCATGGTGGCTGCATTTCTTACGCGCCAGACCGAACCGAGGGTGTTAGTTCGTGGCCGTAGATGTGCGATCGTTCTAAGGAACTCGAAGCTATGACGCTTCTTCTGAAGGGGATAGTCGTCCGCTACTTCCCCTACGATATCAATCCCTTTTGAGAGGATCTCGTATCTCTGGGATTTTCCAGGGGAAGTAACTAACTCACCAAATACGCTGACCGCACAACCATTTTTTAAAGTCTTCACCAGAGCTTCGTAATTAGGCAAATCCGGCTCTACAACAACTTGAATACCTGAAAGACAGGATCCATCATTCAAATCTAAAAAAGAACGCTCCTTTCCGTGTCTTGCGCTTCGGAGCCAGCCCTCCACTCGAACTGAACCTCCGGCACATGAGCGTCGCTGTAATTTCGAAATCCTGTCGGCTGGCATCGAGATCCCTCCGTCAAATTTAAGCGATACCTAAATAGATCTTTAAAACCACGAAATATACTGCCGGCCTGAATCCGCCCGCTTGGGCCTTAGGCTTCTGCGTGTATATCCATCACGGCGTGTAGCAAATCGATCGCCTCCGCCTTTGGTCGTTGGAAAGAGTTACGACCCATGATAGATCCAAATCCGCCGCCTTCCGCTATACCGCGGATCTCCTCAAGGATTTCGTCTCGGCCTTTAGCGGGACCGCCAGAAAAGATGACGACTCTACGCCCATTAAACGCGCACTGAACGACGTGTCTAATTCGCTCTGACAAGGTAGAAATGGGGATTCCTTCTGATTCGTAGACCTTCCGAGCAGCATCCTGCTCAATATTTGAATCCGGCGGCTTAACTTTAATTATATGGGCACCGAGTTGGGCCGCAATTTGAGCCGCATAGGCAACCACATCTATAGCTGTCTCACCTTGCTTACTTACACCAGAGCCCCTGGGATAGGACCAAATCACTACTGCCAAGCCCTTCCGTTTGGCCTCCTCCGTTAGACCTCTTATTTGGTCATACATATCGTTCCGGTAGGCGGACGCTGGGTAAATCGTAAACCCGATAGCTGCGCACCCCAAACGCAGAGCCTCATCAACACTACCAGTAATTGCAGGGCATGGATCATCACCGCCGTAGAGCGAATCCGAACTGTTAAGCTTAAGAATCGTCGGCAAATCGCCCGCGAATTCCACCGAACCAGCTTCCAAGAAGCCCAGGGGAGCCGCGTAAGCATTGCAACCAGCGTCTACGGCTAGTTCAAAATGGTAACGAGGATCGTAGCCGGACGGGTTCTTGGCGAAACTTCTAGCAGGCCCATGCTCAAATCCCTGATCTACAGGAAGAATCACCAACTTTCCAGTCCCACCTAACCGGCCGTGATTGAGCAGCCTCGCAAGATTGTTCAAGGTCCCGGCATTATCGGATGCATACCAGCTGAGAATTTCTTTCACACGTTTCGTCATTAACGATTTCCCTCCCGGACGGGTTCGACTAGATTATTCGGGTACCAGAGGTTCATGCGCAACCCGTAACTTGAACAAATTGCATAGGGCGCCCGTCGAGGCAAACCATAGTAACGTACTAGGGCTAAGATGGGTTGAGAGGAACTTTATGGGGAAAATAAATTCAAATGGCCTACACGGCAAGTCACTAGGACTTGTCGCGCTTGTGGCTGGTCTGGGCATCTCCGCTTTTTTCGCTTGGGGCGCTATAGCGGATGGACACCTCCCAGGAGAAGACGCTGGAATGGAGAAATCAATGGTCACCATGAAAACCGCTAAGGGAGATATCCGTATTGAGCTGTTTCCAGAAGATGCGCCAATATCCGTCGAAAATTTTCTGCAATACGTAGATGATGGATTCTACGATGCGACGGTATTCCATCGGGTCGTTCCCGGCTTTGTCATACAAGGCGGAGGGATGACTTCCAACGGTGCGGAGAAAGACACGAGGGCTCCCATCAAAAACGAGGCAGAAAACGGCCTGAAGAACGATCGTGGAACATTATCAATGGCAAGAACAAGCGTCGTAGACAGCGCCACTTCCCAGTTTTTCGTAAATTTGGTAGACAATGATTTTCTAAATAACGGCTCTCGCGACTTCGGTTATGCTGTTTTTGGAAAGGTCGTTGACGGCATGGATGTGGTCGACGCGATAGGCGAAGTGGAGGTCGGCGACCCTCGTAAAGGAGTGGTAATCGAGTCAGCTCAACGTAGCGAGTAGACAAAGGGTACTGAGTCTCCGGGGAAGGTCGAGTTAAAACGCCTCCGAGCGAAACACTACCTGCAGTCCTTTTTAAGAAACGACCCAATCGGGCCTTTCTCGGTTTAGCCGCGCCTGTCTGCGTTAGTCTAATAGCGGAACCGCTGGTTGGTTTGGTAGACACGGCTTTCATAGCCCGAGTAGGCACTGCAGAATTAGCCGGGCTTGGGGCAGGAACAGCGGCAATTTCGGCCGCCCTTTGGGTCTTTAATTTCCTAGGCATCGGCACTCAAACCGAGGTTTCCAAATCGCTCGGCGCAGAAAATTATAGCCGTGCCGGGCAAATCGTAAGCTCGGCATTCTGCATAGCCACCGTCTTGGGGCTAATCCTTGCTACTTCCTTACTTCCATTGTGCGTATCCATAGCCTCGGCAATGGGTACAGAAGGCAAAGCGCAACAGTCCGCCTCCGACTACTTGTATTTAAGACTTCTGGGTGCTCCCGCAGTGCTTTTAATGGCCGCAGGTTTTGGTGCATTACGCGGTCTTCAAAAGCCATCTGTGCCACTTCGAATCGCACTATTCGTGAATATCATCAACCTTGGCCTTGACCCTCTTCTCATCTTCGGTTTTGGCCCAATCCCCTCCCAAGGGGTCAGCGGGGCAGCGCTGGCAAGTACGGTCAGCCAATGGCTAGGGGCCTTTGCAACTTTAGTGGCTACCAGGCAAAATCTAGTTCTTACGGCTACTCCTTCTTTAAGTCACATCCGCGCGTTACTTAAAATCGGGTTCGACGTAACAGCCCGCTCCGGAGCCCTTCTGTTGTTCCTGCTCCTTGCAACCCGTGCGGCCAATCGACTCGGGAATGAAACGGGAGCCGCTCATCAGGCTATTCGAAGTATTTGGATGTTCTCGGCGTTTTTACTCGATGCCTACTCCCATGCGGCCCAAGCCTTGATCGGCTTTTTCTTGGGGAGACGTGAGATTCGAGCCGCCCGCCAAGTCGTGAAGGTCGCGTGCATCTGGGCAGCATCAACTGGGATTGTAATGTGTGGCGCTTTTATTTTAAGCCAAGACACCTTCATTTGGTTATTCGTTTCGAAGGAGGCCGAAAACGCGTTCCGTTCGGCCTGGATTCTCGCAAGTTTGCAAATGCCTGTTAACGCTCTTGTGTTTGCTACAGATGGCATCCATTGGGGTTCCGGAGACTACGCTTATCTGCGAACAGGAATGTTAGTAGCTTTGATGGCTGGAGGATTGGCCATACATTTGTTTGGGGGCATCTCACTTTTGGCTATCTGGTGGATAACAGGCGGTTGGACGGTCATAAGAGCAGCTTTCGGACTTTTTCGGATTTGGCCTGGCTCTAGCAATGGTCCTCTTGGACGCCCCTAAGAGCTAATACAATAAAGAGGTGCTTTTCAGTGGTTTTCCCCTAATTCATCGTGTAACAGGTTGGGACAATCAGTTGTTTAAAACGTTTCAAAAGAGAGGCAAAATGCAACCTTTCTTTCGACCGAGTTAGGTAGCCTTTTGAATAAGTCGATAATGAACGAACAAAGTGAAGAAAAACG
>DKAI01000077.1:12693-27374 GCA_002450755.1 Deltaproteobacteria bacterium UBA6930 | reverse complement strand
GCCGCGCGTGCGCGAGGGATAGGTTCGGCATGGACAACGCTTCATATTGTAAAAGAAAAAGAGACTGCGGAAATCCTCGGCCTACCGGAAAATATTACACAGGCTGCGCTTTTGCCGATGGCGTATTACTCCGGGGAAGACTTCAAGCCAGCCTCACGTGTTCCAGCGACGAAGCTCACTCATTGGAACCAATGGGGCGCGAAGTAGATTATGTCGGTAAGGGGTGAATTTGTACGTTCCATCGATTTGCTCTTGGAGTTTCTAGAAAAAACCAACACTGATTGCGAGAGTGTGCGAGTGGCTATTTCCGCCGCACAGCTGACGGCAAAGGAAAATCTTACACTCAGTGCGCAAGCCATTGTAGCTCTTGAAGACTCTGAGTTTCGGGAGCTTTCACCTGGTGATGGTTCTTTAGAAGAAAGGGATGAAAGATTATCTCATCTTCTTTCGATATCGAGAATTATCCTGGGTCGGTAGCGGAAACTATAAGAGTTAGACCGTCCACTTTTTGAACTTCGACGGTTTCTCCAGGTTTGATCGCTCTAGTTCCCCTTGATATTCTGGCACGCCAAAGCTCGGCGTTCACTCGAACATAACCTTCTGGATTGAGATTTTCGGTTGCGGTAGCAATAGCACCTTTCTTAGGAGCCCCTCCTTCGCCTGGCTTCATGGAGTATGCTGTTCGAACGAATGGGTAAAGAACTGCATCTTTCAGGATCCATAGTACGACCGCCACAATTGCCCAGAATTTTTCTAGCCCCAGACTACTGCTTGCCCACCAGGCCAGGCCTATCGCGGCTGCCCAACCTGGTATTTGGAAAAGAATATACTTTCCCACAACCAGAAAGTTTGGAGTTAAGCCAAATCTCACTTAAGACCGCGGGCCATCATTTCCTCAGCGATCTGAACTGCATTGGTCGCGGCCCCTTTACGTAAATTATCCGATACCTGCCATACCCAAAGCGCAGGAGAAGCGAGGTCGCGTCGAATTCGGCCTATAATAACGTCGTCAGTACCAGCTGCATCTCGTGGAGTGGGGAATACATTATTTTCGGGATCATCCAATAGGCGAACACCGGGGAAGGCTTCGTAAGCTTTTCGTGCCTCCTCAGGCGAGAGTGGGCTTTCCGTCTCTATTAATATCGATGCGGAGTGCCCGATAGGGACAGGAACGCGAACGCAAGTCATGGAAACGTTGAGGGCATGGGAATCCAATATTTTCCGAGTTTCGAAAAGTAACTTCACTTCCTCGGTAGAAAATCCATCTGGTCTAAAACCCTCGCACAACGGGATAACATTCGCGGCTATAGGAGCGGCAAATGTCGAATTAAGGGGTTCTTCGCCACGAGAAATCGATTCGAGTTGACTCTCAAGTTCTTCTATCCCCGGTTTCCCAGCACCGCTTACGGCTTGCATCGTTGTCACTACCACATTTTGTAGTCCTGCCTTCCGGCGAATGGGTTCTAAAGCCATGACGAAGCCGATGGTTGTACAATTCGGGCACGCAACGATTCCCTTGTGCTTATCCAAGGCATCAGGGTTGATTTCGGGGACCACTAATGGAACCGATGCATCAAGTCGCCAAGTGCTTGACTTGTCGATCGCGATTCCTCCGCATTCTGCAACAATCGGCGCAAGCTTTTTGGAGAGGGACCCGGTCGCTGCGAAAAAAGCGAAATCGATGTCCTGAAATGCCGTTTCCGTAGTTTCCATTACAGGAAGGCTCTTTCCTTTGAAACGCACAGATCGCCCATCGTTTTTGCTAGCCAATGGCAGAAGGTCTTTGATCGGAAAATTTCGTTCTTCAAGTACCGATAGAAGGACCTCGCCAACGGCACCAGTTGCACCTACGATGGCTACTTTTCGACCACGTTTATCGTTGCTCATTCAATCTACTTTGCCTCTTCTAAAGCTTTTCGGACAAGAGACAAGCGATCTTGTCCAAAGAACATATTTGTTTCGTTCACGAAGATAGTGGGGGTTCCGAAGCCTCCGCGTTCAATGAGCTCTTCGGTATTATTGCGGAGCTTATCCTTATATTTTTGCATTGCTATCGCATCGAAGAACTCGCTTTCGTCTAGGCCAATGGCATTAACGATGCTTTTCAGAACTGTATCTTTCGAGATGTCCCGAAGCTCTCCCCAATAAGCTTCAAAAACCTTTCTGGCATAGCGACCGATACATTCCTTTTCGATTGCAAGGAAGGCCCCCCGCATTGCTTTTACGCTATTGACCGGGAAGACCTCAGGCCAACCGATTTTGATTCCGCGATAACTTGCCCAATCTTGAAGGTCTTTTTTCATGTACCGGGCTTTCGGTAAAACCGGGGTTTCGCGGGATTGATAGACACTGGGGTTGATGGTGTTGAAGACTCCGCCAACAAGAAACGGTTTCCAAACGAGGTGCGCTTCTGTTTCGCGCGCGAGCCTTTCTATCTCATGGAAGGCCAAATAAGTCCAGGGACTGGAGCAATCGAAGAAAAATTCTAATTTCGCCATGGCTGTAGCTTAGCCGTACATTGGTGAAAGATTACATTTCCTCAAAAATTCTGTCGCATTTCGCGGCGAAGACGATGTCTGTTTGAGAAATTCCGTTGATTACGTGGCTCCACACCTCGATAATCACCTGTCCCCACGAAAGATGAAGATCTGGATGATGGTTTACCTCTTCAGCTAATGCAGCAACGTGATTTACATAGGTCAGGGCAGAGGAGAAGTCTTTAAAACTAAAGCGCTTTTTCAGGCGATGATTATCGATTGCCTGCCATTCGCTTTTTAGAGTGCCAAGCTGAATAGCAAGGTCTTTGCCCAATAGCTTTGGAGAATCTTTTGTACAGATGGGGCATGGGGAATCGGCGGGGGATTCTTTCATTTATAGGCTCCTAGGTTCTCTTCTCAACCGCATCCTTCTGAAGGTTTGTCGAGTTCACTATTTAACATGCTTTCGCTAACAACTGGAGAGATAGGTTCTGTCGTCATAAGCCAAAGTTGATGAATAGCCCTAGTGGATCCGACGTGGAGTCGTCTCCTAGCTTCTGCGTTTGCGGGATAGTGGACGGCACTCGCGGAAATGATAATTACATAGTCAAACTCTAGTCCTTTCGCTTGATCAATTTCAGTGATTTCAACACCTGGACCGAATTGGAAGTCTTGATGAGTCACTAGGTGTATACCTGGTACGTCGCTATCCGATAGACCAGAGTAGTAGCTTTCGCTGATTTGTTCGTCCGGAGTGAGGAGCGCTATGGATGCTAACGGTTCTTCGCTGGCGAGAGCGCAAAGAGACTCTGCCAAGAACGCGACACAGGCCCCTTCATCGGTGAACTCGAAACATTCGACGGGCGGTCCCTCTCTTACTGTAGTAACAGGCGTGTTGACGTCTCTGAGTTCCCCAAGTACAGATAGTGCAAAGTCCGTAATAGGTCGAGAGGACCGATAGCTGACTTCCAGTGTGTTAACTTCCGTTCCCGCTATTCCCAGATCGTTGAAAAATTTCTCCCAAGATGTAAATCCGGAGTCTTTCACCAGATGTTGTTGAGTGTCTCCTGCCAAGGTCACGCTTTTTTGTTCATCGAGACAGTCCAGCAGCACTCTAACCTCGAGAGGAGAGAAATCTTGTACCTCGTCAATGGCAATATGTTTATAAGCAAGAGAACGTCGGTTAGCACCTGGAAGGGGTCCAATGCGTAATTGCCAAGCCCTCAGAAGAAGTGCGTCGTCCTCGGGGTCAAGTTCCGGCTTTGCATTTGGATCACCGCTTAACGCGTTTGAGAGTTCTTCGTGAGCTTTCCGACACCAAGTGCAGATTTCTTCGAGTTGCCTCCTGCTAAAGGCATCGGGCGCATGTTCTCTAAAGACTTTTTCAAGGAGATCAACTTGCGTTAGGACGCTGCCCCAATCATCAATCACTTGATTGACGTCTGCAGTGCCGGGGTTGTCGGAAACTCTGGCCTCCAGAGCTTTGCCAAGAGCTGGGTGAAGTTTCAGTCTTTCTACTAGTCCAGGGGTATTCGCCCTTTGTTCTCGTGGAAGTCGGGGGAAAAGCCTGTGGCGCAGATCGCCTGCCCACTCGCCAAAGGTAAGAATTCTCACATTTGGTACCCCAAGAGCAGGAAGAACATGTGCGACGTAGTCACGAAGAGCAGGTGAAAAGACGAGAAAAAGCGTATCCGCTGAGTTTAAACTCTCATCCTCGTAAGCCAGGTAAGCAATTCGGTGAAGTGCCACGGTGGTCTTACCCGATCCGGCAGCCCCCCTGATTGCCACGAACCCTGATGATGGGCGGGAAATTAGGGAAAATTGGGCGGGATCTATCAATCCAGCGATATCAGGAAGCCGACGATCGAGCCGATCTGTTTTACCTAAAATCGTTGTTCCGAGTTTTCTTTCTGAACCTTGACCTTCAGTGTGAAAACGAAGCGCAAAGCCCTCGCCTCCTGCAAGCTTCGGCGTCTTATTAGACTTTCTTTCCCAGTTGTTTTCTCCTAACGAATTGTAGATTCCTTCAGGAGCTTCTATTCTGTGGAGCTTCCCTCCTGAAATAGAGACCGTTCTTCTTGAAATGACCTCCCCTTCTCGTGTCTGTCCGCTGACCTCCTCCTCATAAAATTCGCCCTGTCGGTACCTGTAAAAAATTTTAGCGATTGGAGCATGACGCCAGTCCACAATCCTTAAACCGTTTTCGAGACAGGTTGCACGCCCGATACAGACGTCCCGTTCTTTACCCGCTTCTTCTAAACAAAGGTGGGCGAAATAGGGGCACTCCGGATCCACGACTGGAGCTGCGCGGTTTTCCTGGAGACGTTTCAGAAGGGATGACTGGACAGTCCACCGTGTAGTAAGAGCCGAGCGTTCGAGCATGTCGGGCTTTCCTCTGAGTAGCTCCTCGCGTATGAGTTCGAGCTCTTTTATGACGTTTTTTTCCACGTCGATAGATGAGCTTGAACGGTTCTCTAGACCCGCAGAAACCAAGTCCAGGAGTTCTAGTTCTTCTCGTACGATTTCGTCTTGAGAAGGGTTCTGTTCGTCCTTCGTGTTGGACCTTTGATCTGACAACGATCACCTCTTTCAGTCAGCCAAGGGCAGTCCTATACCCTGTAGTCTCGTTCGTTCAACCGACCCTTGGTTCTACGGCAAAATGACTGCGATGAAAAGTCTCGTCTTTAAACTTTTACGAGCTATTCTTAGGGGCTTTTTTTTCGGCGATATTTTCTGGGAGGCTCCCCCTATCTTCTTCATCCATTACCCAGCCCTTCTGGTTTAGGTGCTGGATTACGCTTTCGATCTCTGGCTCGTAAATCGCAACGTTCACTCGATCTCCCTCTCTCGCTTCAAATCCTTCAAACATGGGTTCGATCGAGTCGTCGCGTTCAACGGTGAGCATTACGTATCCATCCGTCGATCCTGGGATACTTGCTTTAGTATCCTCTTTGAGGCCCATGTAAAGAATTCTCCGAACTGAAGCCGATGAGTGTCTGAAGCGAATGTTCCATCGGCCAACATCTGTGGGAGCATCGAAAAGAGCACGACTGCCCTGCTTTTCTAGGAGCCGATCACGCACGGAAGATTGTTCTCTCGACCGTGCAACGAATGTACGATGGACGTCAAAGTCGTCAGAGGCCTCTCTCGCAAACATACTGTTGACCTCGTCGTTGGAGGTAATTCCCAGAGCCGCATAGGCCCGTTCGAGTCTGGCGCGGGATAGAGTCGCGAAAGCCAATGCGTTGCCATAGACAACTTGGTAACCACGTTCTTGGGCGGCCCTGCAATGGTTCGGGTTGCTGTCGACAAAAACGACACGTTGTCCTTTCTGGCTCAGGCAGTTCGCTAAAGAAAATGAAAGATCTTCTGCGCCGAGAATCACGTAACTGTCCCTAACCGGAAGCCGCAAGTCCAAGACGCGGGCCAATATGGGAGCGGTGCCACCTTGGAGGATAACGGTCACGGCGATTGTTAGGAATACGAGAGCCTGGAATTCAGAAGCTCCCGCAACGCCCTCGCTGTCCAAAATTGCAGCGAACAAGGATGCAATCGCGGCGGCTACCACGCCACGAGGTGCTACCCAGGACAAAAATAACTTTTCCTTCCAAGTAAGGTCAGATTTATAAGTACTTAATAAAACGTTTGCTGGACGTATGGCGAAGACCAGAGCTCCTACGGTCAAAATCCCTGAAAGCCCAAGGCTGATTACCGTTGCAATTCGAATATCTGCCGCAAGGAGGACGAAGAGGAGTGCTATCAAAGCTATGGTTAGGTATTCCTCGAATTCACCAAGTTCCCTCGCAACGCGTGTACCCGGAAAGTTTCCAACAACTACGCCCGCGATCGTAACGGCCAAAATCCCACTTTCTGGTAACCACATGTCGCAGGATTCGAAAAGGAGAAGAACCATCCCGAGCGTTGCGATATTTGCGAATCCTTCTGGGATGACGCGAGGGAATTTGAGAAGCAATCCGATAGCACACCCGGCGAGTAGACCCGTGATCGTCCCGAATCCGAGACGAAGGAAGATACCGCTCAAAAGTGGATCCATACTTGCTTGAACTAGGACTTCCACTGTTACCGCCGCTAATATGGCACCTACGGGGTCGATCAACACACCTTCGGCCTCGAGGATCGTGGCCACACGGGGTTTGAGACGGACAATCCGTAGCAGTGGCTTGATAACAGTGGGTCCCGTAACGACGACCAGGGCACCGAAAAGTGCGGCAAGGGACCAATCCCAGTCCATAAAGACTTTGGCGGCAGCGGCTCCCAGGACTCCTGTAACCAGAGCACCAATAGTTACCAAATTTCTTATGGGTTTATTTTCTTTGCGAAGCCGCCTGAGTTCGAGGTTGAGGCCACCTTCGAAAAGAATGATGGCGACAGCCAACCTCACGATTTGAAATAGTCCGTTTCCAAGCTCAGAGGGGACCACCCAACCCAGCACGTCTGGCCCGAGCAGGACACCTGTGGCAATCAGCAGCACAATACTTGGGATACGCAAATGTCTGGCTAAGACCTGCGCGCTGACTCCGGCAGCCAGAGCTAAAGCGAAGATAAAACTGGGTTCAGCGTGTTCCACGAACACCGAGATTAACACGGTCCGGTTATCCCGCGGAATCCCCCAAGGGGCACTTATGGGTATTAATATCTCAAAGAGACATCGGCCTTAAAGTCCGTGCACGTACTCTCCCCTATACTGTAAGAACGTGTGAAACTGAGGAGAGGGTCTGAAGATACCAACCGGCCCCTGTTGTAAGCGTTTGGTAGAGGAGGAGAGCTCAATGACTCAACAATTAGACTTAGCTATTCGTGGCGGCAACCTCGTTGATGGAACAGGGGCAGCATCTAGACCAGGTGACCTGGGTGTGAAAGATGGAAAGATCGTAGCCATTGGCGAAGTAACCGGACAAGCGGTCCAGGAGATTGACGCTAGCGGTTGTTATGTCACCCCAGGCTTTATCGACATTCACACTCATTATGACGCACAGGTTTTTTGGGACAAGTTGCTTTCAATTAGCCCTTGGCACGGAGTAACTTCGGTTGTGATGGGGAATTGTGGTTTCGGTGTAGCCCCAACCTATCCCAAGCACAGAGATTTAATTTTGCGCACTCTCGAAAATGTAGAAGGAATGTCGCTTTCGGCGTTGCAAGCTGGCCTCGGTTCTGAGTGGCCTTTTCAGACATTTCCTGAATACCTCGACGCGCTCAGCACGCAGGGTACGGCGATTAACGTAGGTGCACTTGTAGGGCACACTCCAATTCGGACGTACGTAATGGGAGAGGACGCCGTAAATCGCGAAGCCACCCAAGAGGAAATTCAGACGCAGAGAAAACTAGTCCTGGAAGCGCTCGAGGCGGGTGCAATTGGATTCGCGACTTCGAAAGCGGTTACGCATGTTGGATACGACGGGAATCCAGTTCCTAGCAGGGCGGCGTCACATAGGGAAATCCTGGAGCTTGCGAGCGCACTGACCGAAGTCGAACACGGTGTTATGCAAGCCACCATCGGTCCCGGTTTAACCACGCCGCAATTCGCCGAGCTGGCTCAGGCCACTGGCAAGCCTGTTAGCTGGACAGCTCTGTTGGCAGGTTTCATGAAACAACCTCATGAGGAAATACTAGAGGAGCACGCTGCACTTCAGGCCAAGGGAATTCCCGTCTATCCTCAGGTTACGCCACGCGCCCTAATGTTTGAATGGCAATTTAAGGCGCCTTTCCCTATAGAGCCGATGAAGGTAATGAAGCCAGTCTCCTCTGCAGACTTCGAGGGAAAAAAGAAAATTTATGCAGATGAAGATTTCCGCAGTGCTTTGAGAGAAAGGATTGATACGAGCAGAATGAAGCCTCGTTTCCATAACATGGCTATTAGTGGTTATGAGCCAGATACCTCCATACAGGAAAAGACATTGGCGGAAGTTGCCGAAGAACGTGGTACCCACCCAGTGGATTTGGCGCTGGACTTGTCACTCGAAACCGAACTAGAGGCACGTTTTCGAATGCCCGTTGCCAACGCAGATGACAATGCAGTAGCCGATTTGCTCTCTCATCCGAGTACAATGCTTGGGCTTTCCGATGCTGGGGCACACGCAAGTCAGTTGTGCGATGCTGCTCTTCCTTCCACTCTCCTAGGTAAGTGGGTAAGGGAGCGGGGGCACCTTTCGGTTGAGGAGGCTGTTCGTCAGTTGACGACTGAGCCAGCGGATATATTCGGAATTCGAGGGAGGGGGCGGCTCGCCGAAGGTTTTGCGGCGGACATAACAGTCTTCGATCTGGACAAGGTGAACTGTAAGGGTTTGCGTCGGGTGTACGATTTCCCAGGAGGGGCTGACCGCTTGGTCGAAGATGCAGAGGGATTCCGAGCAGTGGTAGTCAACGGAACTCCGATCAGAAAAGACGATAAGGACGTAATAGGCGTATCCGACACGCTTCCAGGGGAAGTTCTTAAAGGAGGACAGGCTTGAGTTATCCCATCATTTCCGCAGATTCTCACATTACGGAACACCCCAAGACTTACGTCGATTACATTGACAAGGAGTGGAAAGAAAAAGCGCCTCAACTTCGACACTGTGGCGAAAAAGGAGATCTTTTTTTTATTGATGGAATGGATAAGCCCATACCCATGGGCCTTGTTGCTGCGGCGGGAGTCCCCTCAGAAGATTTAAAAATGACTGGTGCGAAGTTTGAAGAACTTCATCGAAGTGGTTGGGATGCTAAGGCTCGTCGTGCGGACCAGATACGCGACGGTGTCGATGCGGAGGTTATATATCCAACGGTTGGGATGATGATCTGTAATCACAAAAACTGGGATTATAAACAAGCCTGCTTCGATGCTTACAACCGTTGGATTGCGGAGTATTGTGATTACGATCCGATTCGCCTTCTCGGCTGTGGTCAGACGGCTCTTCGCTCACCCGAGGACGGGGTCATTGATCTAAAGAACATCAAAGCTCTTGGTCTCCCTGGTGTCATGGTTTCGGGTAATCCTCAAGGCGACGACTTTGATTCTCCCGTTTGGAACCCGTTTTGGGAGGCAGCGATAGAGCTGGATATGCCTCTCTCGTTCCATATTCTCACAACGCGTTCCAGTGTCGAGACACGTGGGCCCCGCATGAACTCCTTTATGAGTATTATTCGGGGAAATCAAGACATTATGGGTACGTTGATTTTTGGGGGAGTGTTCGATCGGTTTCCGGAACTAAAAGTTGTATGTGTCGAGGCAGACGCAGGTTGGGTACCTCACTACATGTACAGGATGGATCATGCCTACAAAAGACATCGGGCTTGGCTGCATAAAGGTCAGGAATTGTCCAAGCTTCCATCGGAGTATTTCAAAGAACATATTTACCTTACCTTTCAGGATGATTGGGTCGCATTCCAGGACGCTAACGTTATGAACTGGAGACGCTTAATGTGGGCAAACGACTTTCCACACAGCGATTCTACTTGGCCTGATTCACAAGCCCTATTAGCCGAACATGCGAAGGATCTGACCGCCGAGCAACGAGAGGCGATTCTTTGTGGAAACGTTGCGGAACTCTATGGTATCGACGTTCAAAAGTTGGCTTCCGCTGCATGAACTACCAATATTAGGTTGGTCCGATCCGCTTGCTGTCCAGAACGAGCGGAAATAATCCTCCGAAACGAGGAGGGCCGCCATCGAAGTTTTCTACCACGCCTCTCGGAGAAGCTTCAAAAGTACATCTGGTGTTGCGAAATCAGCGTCCGGAGATTGGAACTCTTTTAGTTCCTTACTAATTTCATTCGCTAGCTCAGGAAGTTCTTTTTCAATGGCTGTTGTTTCTGATAGGCGAGAAGGAAGCCCGAGATCTAAAACCATCTTAGTAACGGCGTCAGCTGCTGCCTTAGCCGATTCCGCGTGGGTATCTCCTTTTACTCCTAACGCTTCTGCCATCAGTTCCTGTGCCGCTGTAGTTCGCTCGTATAGAAGACGCATGGATACGGGGAGGGAAATACACGATGTCACACCATGAGGGATATCGAAACGAGCGCCTAGTTGATGTCCTATTGGGTGTGTGAGTCGCAGTCCCAAATTGAGTAATCCGAAGATGGACATCCATGCAGCATGTTGACAACGGAGCCTCAACTCGAGGGCATCTCGACGTCTGGAAGAAGCCAAGCATTGGTGCAATTCTCTTAACGCATCAAGTGCCATTAACGTTGTTATAGGGTGGGGGTTTGGAGCCCATATCGCCTCTATGGCGTGGTCAACTGCACGCATTCCAGATGCCCCCCAAAGCCAGTCAGGAGTCTCAATGGTCACTTCAGGATCTAGAATGACTGCCTTCGCGAGCAAGGCAGGATGAAAGCCGTAGACTGTTTTGACTCGCGTCTCCTCATCGGTCATCCCACATGCAAAAGTGAATTCACCTGCTGAAAGAGTTGTCGGTATCGCGATGTTAGGTAGTGCATTTTCACCTTCTTCTATTAGAAGATGAGTTACCATTTTCATAGTATCGTTTGGGCTTCCACCGCCGAATGAAATTAATGTATCAGCCTTACAGTCTTTGGTCATCTGAAGAGCATCCATCACGCTTCCCTTTAGTACGTGTTGCTTTGCTTCATCAAATACTCCCGCGCATCTGTTACCGAGTATATTTTGCAACCGGTTCACGAGGTCGGTCTTATTGGAAAGAGAATTTCCAGTAATAATAAGAGCTCTCTTTCCTCCTACCTTGTCGACTTCTTCGGCAAGAGTATTGACAGACCCTATTCCGGAGCGTACCCGCTCAGGTGATTGAGAAACAAAGTCATGGTGCATCGTTTTCTCCTTTCGAGAGTATATCCTGGGGGTATCGAGTGTTCGTTGTAAAGAAGAAAACGCTCAATTAAAAGCCCCTGCTGCATTCATTCTTTCAAGGGTTCTTAATCGGTAGCTTCACTACACCACCGCCAATTACGGAGAGCTCGCCATCTTGGTTATGTGCTTCTTGCTCGATTTCGACAAAGCCTTCGCCATTTTCTTCGAACTTTCTTGTCACTCGACCATCGATTGTGAGTAGGTCCCCGACAGGGTTGTGACGTCTAATCTTACAGTGCGACTTAACGAGAAACCCGTCATCTCCCATCCAATTAGTCAGGTGATGGATTAGCCAAGAACATCGTTCGGGCCCGTAATCATAGGCGCCGGGGGCTCCAACGGTTAGGGCAAACTCTTCTTCCCAATGAACACGCTCCGGACAGTCTGGTATTCCAAATCGATTAGGAATGCCTAGACCAGAATGTTTTCGGATCTGTTGCCAAGCGAGTTTGTTGGAGCGAACGTACAAGCCCCCCCAGCCTTGGACATAGGCGATAAAGCCGGTCACCGTCATTGGACCTTTTGCCATACTAGAGAGAAGTTCTCCTTCAGTTACGTCCTCGAAGAAGCGGGTTTCAGCGCCTCGAATTTTTTCGTTGGCATATAGCTCGAAAAATTCTCCTAACTCGTCGGAGGTATAAACTCGGGGTTCGCGCTCCTTGACTTCGCGATACTTGGTACCTTCCTCTCGCGCGGTGTCTCTTTCAGTACGAAAGCACCAGCTGTCTGCTTCGCAAATCAAGACGTCGTCTTGATTGTAGAAGTCTACGTGATAGATCTGCTGAATAGCCTTTCCAGAGAATCTAGTTTCGTGGGGTATCAATTCTTTTAGCCATGCTTCTGTTTTGATTTCGTCATTGCGTTTAATCCAACGGTGCCAATGGAAGTTCGCTCCGGCCCACATCGCGTGGATTCCAGGCAACCCACCGACGTAACCACTGATTATTCGGTCTGAAGGAAAGACAAATGAAGGCAACGCTACGAGCCCACCGTGGATCGATGATTGAGCGTACTCGGGGTCACACCAGAGAGGGTTATCATCGCCGACGCCATGGGCGTAATGGCGTATAGCATCTCTCGTAGCTTCGTAACACCAGGGCTCGAGACTGTCTTCAATTTTGACTCCAACCCTTTCCCTTAGTTGGTCCAGGCCGCGTTCCGTAATGCGCGGGAAGGTACCCGCTAGACTTTCAGCCAAAGTTTTTCTCCTTATAAAGTTTCTGAATCGCGATAGGGTCACATTTAGTTACTCTTCCGAACTCACTCTGTGCGACCGGGTGAGTCTAACAAAGGTAGGAGGTGAGTATTGGACGAAGGGATATTTTATAAGGATGGAGATTCTTTTGTTCCTCGATCAACTGCCTGCGGGCCCTGGGACCCAAATAAATTGCACGGGGGGCCAGTGGCCGGCTTGTTAGCCTATGCGGGGCTCCTTGAGCCTTTGCCGTCTCACTTTCGAATTGTCCGATTCGGGATAGACCTGCTAAGGCCGGTTCCGATGAAGCCTCTCACTGTTCAGATGACCCCAGTTCGAAGTGGCAGGAGACTGATCCTTCGGGACTCGGAATTGTTTTGCGATGGTCGTCTCTGTGCACGGGCATCTTTAATGATGTTTTCGAGCGTAAATCACTTAGCAGGAGGTACCCATTCTACGAAGGAATTAAGACCTTTACCGGAAACGCTCCAGAGCACTCATCTGTCTTTCCCAAGTGCTTCAGGGGAGGCGGGAGTCGGTTCAGGATTTTCCAATACGGTTGATCTGCGCCCCGTGAGTGGGATCAAGGGTCAAGGGGAGGGGAGTGGTTGGTTTAGAATTCCCCAACCGTTGGTTCTCGGGGAACCAATGCTGCCGGTGCTTCGTGTGGCTACTACGGCCGATTTTTGTAACGGAGTTAGCCAGACTCTGCTTAACGATCAGGCGTTCATTAATACAGATATTAATCTTCAATTATTTCGCGAGCCGATTGGCGAATGGATTGGGGTAAAGTCAAAGTGCGATATTTTTCCCGAGGGGGCTGGTTGGGTTAATGGGCAGCTCTTTGACACCCGAGGACAAATTGGGTCGGTACAGCAGTCCGTTATGGCTACTGAGCGATTTCGGGGTTAGGGTAGAGTTTCGCAGTAGCCGAAAATATTAGTGAAGGTTTGGTAGTGAAGCGTAAAACTGAGCTGAGTCTTATCAATCAACTTTTGTCAATGATCGAGAATAAAGAGACTGCAATGGCTGCAGACGTTTATCGTAACCCAGTTTCCGATTACACGGATCGGACGCAGTTCGACGCAGAGAAAGCTCTTTTGTTTCGCAACACGCCCTTGGTGGTCGGACTCTCATGTGAACTTACGGATCCAGGCGCCTACCTCACCGAGGATCGTGCGGGTGTCCCTATCCTTGTCGTAAGAGGAGATGATAATAAGCTTCGGGCCTTTGCGAATGTATGTCGCCATCGTGGTACTAAGCTCCTTCGCGATTGTGGTTTCGCAAAAAAACTCATCAGTTGCCCCTATCATGCATGGGCATACTCGCGTCAAGGTACGCTAGAACACGTGCCATTCGAGCAGGGTTTTGAAAAAAGTGATCGAGCTACTCACGGATTAACAGAACTGTCCTTGGAAGAGCGTCACGGATTAATATGGGTTACACCTACTGCGGGCACTTCAGTAAATTTCGATCAGTTTCTCGCAGGGCTAGATGAAGATCTAAGCAGTTTTAATTTACAAAACTATCACCACTATGAGACCCGAACTCTTAGCCAGCGAATGAACTGGAAGCTAGTAGTAGATACCTTTCTTGAAACATATCATCTCGGAGCATTACACCGAGCTACGGTGTACCCGATAATTCATGGAAATGTAGGTACGTTTGATCCCTTTGGTTCCCATCTTAGAAATATCTATGCGCGCCGAAGCATGGACAAATTGAGGGAGGTTCCAGAAGAGAGTTGGGATCTTATAGAGCAGACAGCAATTATTTACGTACTTTTTCCAAATACGATTTTAGTGATGCAAGGTGATCATATTGAAACTTGGAGAATATTTCCGGATTACGATGACGTCAACAAAACAGAGATGGCAGTTTCTTTGTATACACCTGAACTAGCTAAGAGCGAAAGTGCCAAGGGACACTGGGATCGAAATATGGATCTCCTAGTTAAGACTGTGGTAGAAGAAGACTTTCCCATTGGTGAAGAAATCCAACGCGGTTTTTACTCTGGTGCTCAAAATGAAATAATCTTTGGTCGGAATGAACCAGGCCTCGCCCACTTTCATCAGAGAGTAAAGCAGGTTGTCTACTGAAGAACTCAATCAAGTAAATTCGACATATTTTGAGAAAATAGATCTCTAGTAGCTTCCATTGACGGGATCTTTGCACCGCTAAA
>DKAI01000077.1:0-12314 GCA_002450755.1 Deltaproteobacteria bacterium UBA6930 | reverse complement strand
ACTCCTCGACTAACTCCATCAGGATCGAAATATGGTTCAAAGTTTGTTCCTTTTAGGTCGACTACTTTTGCTTGAGGCATCGCGTCGGCTGTATTTTTGTGTCCTAGATATAAGACATCATCGGGTGCACACATTAAAAGAGTTGGACATTTAACGTCTTCAATAAATAAATCAAACCGATAATCCCAGACACATTTGTAAATCATCCCACGGACTTTCCATGCTCTAAGCGCCCCGGAAAGTTCGTCATTCATATTATCTAAGTCTAATTTCCCTCCTAAGTTATAGATGTAGTCCCAAGTTATTTTCAAATACTCTGCATCGTGGCTTGGACCGGAAGATCCACTAAACTCTTCTCGGTAAGGTGCAGCTTGTTCCTCAGTCAGGAGCAAGGCTCCTACCATTATGCAGGAAAGGACTCGATCGGGACGTAGTCCGGCCATTTCGGCTGCCATGCCAGCGCCAGTGTGGTTACCAAAAGTGTGAAATTTATCTATTCCTAAGGCATCGATGAAGTCTAATGTATATTCAGTAAGTGAGCTTATTGAGTCAAACTCTGGAGGATCAAACGAGCCGCCAAAGCCCGGGAGATCTGGCGCTATACAATGATGCTCTGCTGTCAATTTTTCCAAGGTTGGTAGATATCCCTTACCACCGCTTACGTTCTGGTGAAGAAATACGATGGGTGGCTTGTCGGCTGGGCCTCCGTAGTAGTAATGCATTTGACCACTTGGCGTATCGCAGTAGGCTTTTTTTATCATCGTCTTTATCCTTTCTGTTATCTCATCTTTTCGACGTTAATCTTTATGTCTTTAAGAAATACACTAAGAGCCATGTTCCAACAAAGAATTAAATCTGCGAATCCATTCCTTAGAGTTCTCTTCGGCATTACTATTGTCCTCCTTCTGGGAGCTCGATGCCAATGCGTTACTCGAAATCCTGGAGAAATTTCGTTGATAATTGCTGGAGGCCATACCCGTTCTGTATTGTGGATAGAACTCCTTTCAGACTATTTTGCTCCTGAAATAAACCAGAGACTCAAGTCTAATAATATTCCATACACCATCTCATGGACGGAGGCATATGGAGGAAGTGTGGCAAAATTGGGTGGGATGCTGGAGGCAATAGAAGAAGGATTAGTCGATATGGGTTTTGTAGCCACTGTCTTTGATGCTTCAAAAATGCCTTTGCAAAATGTGTCCTATATGGTGCCCTTTGGTTCTTCCGATGCCCGAGTGGTAACTAAGGCCGTCATGGAACTGGAGAGAGAAATCCCTGCGATGGCTGAATCTTGGCATCAAAACAATATGCGACTCTTAAGTGGGGCAGCAGTTGACAATTACGATCTGTATACAACGTTCCCAGTAAAAAGTTTGGATGATCTGAGGGGAAGAAAGATTCTTGCCCCAGGACCTGCAGCTAATTGGGTACGCGGAACTGGAGCAGTAGGGGTCTCGGGAACACTTGCTACTTATTACAATGACCTAAAGACGGGCGTTGCAGATGGCGCCCTCACGCTTGCTTCAGGTTGTTACAGTCTTCGTCTTCACGAAGTAGTAAAATACATGACGAAAGTAGATTTAGGAGCTCACTTTGCTGGAGGTGTCGCTATAAATCTTGATACCTGGAAGACGTTTCCTCCCGTAGTCCAAAAAATATTCGAAGAAGTGTCCCATGACTTTACGACATTGTTGGCAGATACAACTCAAATGCGAGGAGAACTAGCGATTAAAAAAATGATACAAGAGGGATTAATACTTTCATATTTTTCAGAGAAGGAACGGCAACGCTGGGCAGATTCAATTCCTAACACGGCATCTGTGTGGTCAGAAACTCATGAACTTCGAGGGTTACCGGCGCGGTCAATTGTTAAGTCGTACATTAATAAACTTAAAAACTTTGGGGTAATTCTTCCTCGAGATTGGTCTCAAGAATGATGTCTCTTTTTGTTTCACTGATTAGTTTTATGAATGCAATAGGAACTCTATGGATATTCGGTCTAATGATGTTAATCAGTGCAGATGTTTTAGGTCGAGAGATTTTTAATGCTCCTATTCGAGGAGTACCTGAAATTGTTTCTCTGTCAATTGTCGCAATAGTCTTTCTTCAATTGGCACATACGTTATGGGTAAAACGAATTACTAGAAATGAAGCGCTTTTGAGGAAGCTTCATCGCGCTTCTCCGCGTATCTATTCGTTCGTAGAATCCATATTCTGTCTTGTGGGCGGGGTTCTTTTTGGAGTCATCGCTTGGTTTAGTGTTTTGACCGTTCAAAAATCACTAAAAGTAGGCGAGTATGTGGGTGCGATTGGGGACTTCATACTTCCAACGTGGCCTATAAGATTAATAATCGTAATTGGAAGTGTCGCTACTTGCTCCGTTTTTTTGCACAGAATATTTTACAACGACAAGAAAGATCACCTTGACACCTGAACAAATCGGAGCGCTTTCGCTCGTTGCCATGCTTCTTCTTATTTGGAGTGGAATGCACGTAGGTGTCGCTCTGGCGTTATTATCGTTTCTTGGGGTTTGGGCAATAAAAGGCTACTTCACAATCGCAGGAAAGATGATGGCCGCCGCTACTTATGATGCCATATCTAATCACGTCTTTGGCGTGATACCGCTGTTTGTTTTAACCGGTTTGTTGGTCAGTAAAGCAGATATTGCAAAAGATGCATTTGCAATAGCAAGTCAATGGTTGGGGCGTCGCCGAGGTGGACTCGGCATGACAACAGTAATTGCCAATGCAATCTTTGCAGCTGTTACAGGAGTATCAATTGCCTCTGCAGCGGTGTTTACCAAGGTGGCAGTTCCAGAAATGCTCCGCCTGGGATACACACCCAAATTTTCCTCTGGGGTAGTTGCCGGTTCTTCTGTTTTGGGAATGCTGATTCCGCCTAGTCTTTTATTGATTTTTTACGGCCTTTTAGCGGAAGTTTCGATTGGTGCATTATTCGTAGCCGGCATTCTTCCAGGCCTACTTTTAACGATAACTTTTCTCCTCCTTATTGTAGGCGGCGCAAAATTTTTCCCTAATTTTGTTGGGGGATCAGAGGATAAACTCCCTATTAGAAAATTTTCTCTTGGAGAGATATTAAGAATCCTGTTGCCCATCTTCTCTTTAATCATCCTTGTTTTAGGAGGCATTTACGGAGGATTCTTCACTCCAACGGAAGCTGGGGCGGTGGGAGCATTAGGAGCACTCTGCCTAGCGCTGAGCAACGGAAAAATGAATCGATCCGGTTTATGGGAAGTTCTGGTGGAAACGGGCCATGTGACGGTATCTATTTCTTTTCTACTGATTGCCGCAAGTCTTTACTCTCGTATGCTTACTCTTTCAGGGCTTCCGCAAGCTCTTCTTGTCGGTCTCGGGGGAGCAGAGTTGTCTTTTCCGTTTCTTCTGTTGATGTACCTAGCCTTGTTGATACTTCTTGGGACGGTCCTCGATTCCACATCAATTCTCCTCATCACCGTTCCTTTAGCTTTGCCAATCATAGGAGGATTTTCTGTTGATTTGGTGTGGTTTGGAATCGTTACAGTCCTTGCGGTTGAAATTGGCTTGCTTACCCCTCCGTTAGGAATCGCGGTATACGTAATACACGGTGCCTTAGATGACACTAGCGTTACCCTTAGTGATATTTTCCTGGGGGCCGCACCGTTCGCTTTGGCGATGTTAGTAGTGTTATTTCTGGTTTCTCTCTTTCCACAGATAGCTCTCTTTTTAGTGCCAAGGTGATAGATTGATTTTTGTGCTTCTAAAAAGTACTCGACTCGTTGTAGAGTAACTTTACTCTGCGAAGGAGGCATAGCATGATCAAGATCTACGGGGTCCGGCAATCGCGAGCCATGAGAGCCCTATGGGTGGCCGAAGAGCTAGGGCTACAGTATGAACATATTCCAACGAGTTTTTCTGATGGAGATACACAAAAAAAAGACTATTTGACACTTAATCCAAACGGACGCGTGCCGGTGCTTGTTGATGAAGATGGAACCGTAATTTGGGAATCGCAGGCGATAAACATTTATCTGGCTATGAAATACGATGGAGGACTGTGGCCGACTAGCCTCGCGGATCAAGGTAATGCCGTCCAATGGAGTTTCTGGGTAATGACTGAAATTGAAACGTTGCTCTTAGACGTTCTTTTGCATCGGAGAGCGTTACCCGAAGACCAACGAGATCCCGAACTTGTTCTTACTAGCTTAGAAGAGCTGAAAGCACCTTTTTCTGTTATCAATAAACATCTTGAAGACAGAGAATTTGTTGTTGGAAATTCGTTTTCCGTTGCAGATATTAATGTGGCGTCGGTATTCTCGTGGGCTCTGGTTTCGAAGGTAGATTTAGACCCATACCCGAGTTTAGAAGGATGGCTTAAAAATATTACATCGCGTCCAAAATTCAAATTAGCTGCTACAGGGAAGAGGTAAACGATGAAATTTAGTGTGACAATACAACCAAAGCTAGACGATTGGAAAATAATTAAGGAAGCTGAAGATCTGGGATATGACGCCGCCTGGGTACCCGACTCTCAAATGATATGGTCGGATTGTTACGCAACAATGGCGTTAGCTGCACAGGCGACTTCGAAAATTGAAATCGGGACCGGAGTAGCAATTCCAGGTACGAGAATTGCCCCAGTGACCGCTCATTCGATTGCAAGCATCAATTTAATCGCACCAGGTCGAACTTTTTTGGGTATTGGGACCGGACATACTGCGATGAGAGTAATGGGTATGAATCCCATGCCGATCAAGCCGTTTAGAGAGTATCTACGGGTTGTTCGATCCTTGTTGAATGGCGAAGAAGTTGAATACTCACTAAACGGGAAAACCCGACCTATTCGATTTCTTCATGGAGATCTCGGCTTTCGGAATATAGAAGATTCAATTCCGATTTATGTGGCTGCAAATGGACCAAGAGCTTTACAGACAGCGGGAGCCTATGGTGATGGTTTAATAACCGTATTTGCCGACGAACCGGAGGTGATGACTTTCACCATGGGGATGGTAAATCAAGGTGCTCAAGAAGTTGGCAGAGATTTAGGAACGAACTACCACACAGCTGCATTAGCCTTGCCAGTAATTCAAAGAGCAGGAGAAGCGATTGATTCGGAGAGGATTGTACGCCAATGCGGGTCGTTTGTTACAGCGGTTCTTCACTTCGTTTACGAAATCTATAATTATACTAAGCAAGAAGAAGTTGTTCCAGAATACATGAGAAGTATTTGGGACGAATATCGAAACTTTGTAGATAGTATGAATACGAAAGAAGATCGTCGCTTCCAGGAGCTCCACGATGGTCATTGCACTTATCATGTTGAAGCTGAGAGAAAGTTTATTACACCAGATATGATTCGTGGGGTGTGTATAGTAGGTAGTCCAAGTGAAATTGTAGAAGAACTTAGAAAAGCTGAATCTTTAGGCTTAAAAGAAGTAAGTTTATTGCCTTCAATGATAGGATTCCGGGAATCGATGGAAGAGTTTGCAACCGAAGTTATGTCTAGCGATTAATCTTATGGAATTTTAAATTTTTCCTATCAAATGCAATAACTTCTTATGTCAAAACGTTCCATACCAAAGCTAAGCACTACTAGAAAAGAAGAGCTAAGGGCAACACGTGTGGGACTTCGGGAATCGCGAGGCGCAGATATTTATTATCGTCTAATCAGTCGCAGTTGGTTTTGGTTAATTACTGCGATCTGTTTCTCGTTTTTAGGAATTTCTCTAGTTTTTGCGTTGATTTATCATTTTCTTCCAGGTTCTGTTAATAACGTAAATCCGAGTTCTTTTGCCGATGCCTTTAATTTCAGCATTCAGACTTTATCGACTTTAGGTTATGGAAATTTTTCCCCAGAAAGTACAGCCTCACATGTTCTTGTCACAGCCGAGGTTCTCTTGTCTCTTTTACTAACTGCAGTATCTACTGGTTTAGTGTATGCAAAATTCTCAAGACCAACGGCAAAATTACTCTTTAGCGAAGTTGCGTTAATAAAAAATTATGAGGAGAGCAGCGCCTTAACATTTCGAATTGCAAACAGAAGAGGAAACCGCATTATTGATGCTAACATTCGTGTGACATACGCGCGAAATCGTATATTACAAGATGGAAGTTACCATCGAGACCTCATTGACTTGCCTCTTAGAAGATCGATAGCGCCAGTCTTGTCCTACACCTGGAGCGTATTTCATGATATCAATGAGGAGAGTCCTTTGTCGGACGTAACCTATCAATCAATCCGAGATGAAGACGGTTCGCTAATGGTAAGCGTAAACGGAGTAGACGAAGAATTAGCAACTGATGTTCTTGCCCAACACGTTTATGGAGACACCGAAATCGTATGGGGTGGGAAGTTCTTAGATATTCTGTCTGTTGACGAGCATGGCAGAACAAAAGTAAATTACGATCTTTTCCATAAATTCGAATTGGAGAATTATGATCACCACTTATGATTTTGTACCGGGTGTGGTTAATCCTAGGGAAAACTCTATAGAAGGTTATTGGTTTATCTTCCAAAATCGAAACCTCTTAGTGTCTTTGGACTACAAACTTGAGGTGTCTAGCGGTCCTTTTCGAATGGGTCTCGAGCCCTTAAGAACGCAATATCTAGGAGAGTTAAACGGCGAAAAATGTTTTTCCGGAGAAGTTTCTAAAGATTCAGAACCGCCTGAAGGAATGAAATTTCGCGACCTCCGTTCTCTTTATAAAAGAATTCCAAATGATTTATATCATGTCGCTGGACGCGCGGTCCTGATAAATGATTGGGATAGGAATCATTGCTTTTGTGGTGCTTGCGGGAAACCCACTAAGACATCATTTAATGAGCGTTCGCGAGTATGCTCGGAGTGTAAACTTCCTCATTTTCCAAGGATCGCTCCTGCCATTATTACATCAGTTGAACGTGATCGTGAGATTCTTCTTGCTAGGTCACCACACTTTCCTCCTGGTATTCTTTCAATACTTGCGGGATTTGTTGAACCGGGTGAAAGCTTAGAAGAAGCAGTAAAGCGCGAGGTTCGCGAAGAAACAGGTATCGACGTCGGTGATATTAAATACTTTGGGAGTCAACCCTGGCCTTATCCCAATAGTCTGATGTTAGGTTTCCAAGCTGAATATAAATCCGGAGAAATTGAAATTGATGGAGTAGAAATTGAAGAGGCCGATTGGTACTCGGTTGAAAACATGCCTACAACTTTTGCGGGAGATATCAGTATCTCGCAGTGGTTAATCCAAGACTTTATAAATCGAAAAAAAAACTTATGAGAAAGCTTCAATCATTTCTAGTTTTAGTGAGTTTTAGATGTACCCGTTCTGCTATTAATTTTGAAAACGACTCGTCTCCGAATGTACCAACACGGATTCTTAACTGACTAATCCGAGGGGACTGGGGAATCAGCTCAATCTGAACGGTTTTTCCATCTGCACGTCGTGCAAAGATGAATCCGCGATTTTCATCCAAGTTTTTTCTTTCGACAGGTATTCCCAAATTTTCTAATGAGTAGAGCGTGCTCGCCCAAAGTCGATTTAGAGAGACGGCCTCAGTTGAGCTATAGAGCCCCTTTGCGTATGCCGAACCCACAGCGGAAATAGCACCGACCCCTGCTCCGGCAGCCAAACAACTTGTCAGAGCGAAAGGCAGCAATAACAGCGGTAATAATGTGGCTCTTGCTTTCTTTTTCGCAGCCTTCCGAGCGTAGGCCATCAAGTCCCCCCGATTTGGACTCCTTGATTATAGGAGTGTCTTGAATTCGTTCCACTTTTTGTCTCATTGCATTCTTTTTCGTAGCGGATAAGCCTAAAAGCGTTACTAGATTACTTGCCATTCAAGCCAGTAACGGTTTATTTTGGGTAACAACAGGGGGAAATTTTATATGACTCCATTAAATGAAGATTTTCTGCATACACGAGTTTGCGAGCTTCTTGAAATTGAATTTCCAATTGTTTCGGCGGGAATGGGGTTTGTTGCACGGGCGGAATTGGCTGCTGCAGTATCGAACGCTGGTGGTCTCGGTGTTATTGGGGGAGCAGGCTTCGCTCCAGAGCGCTTGAGGTTCGAGATTCAAAAATGTCGACAGCTTACAGACCGACCTTTTGGAGTTGACCTAATTCTCCCTATACAGATAACCGGAGAAGTTTTGCCACCGAGACCTCTGAGTGAACGGCCTGTTCAAATGACCAACGATGACTATGACGATGGGCACGGCGAATTCGCGATTCAGCACGGACGAAGGATTCCTCCAGAGGAATCAATGCGGATCGTTGTTGAGGAGGAGCCTCCCGTTTTTGTCTCGGGGTTAGGTAACCCCGCTCCTTGGGTGAAAGATTTGCACAGCCGTGGTTGTAAGGTGATGTCACTTGTTGGTACAGCGAGAGCTGCACGGAAAGTAGTAGATGCTGGAGCAGACGTCGTGATTGCTCAAGGAACGGAGGGAGGAGGGCACACGGGAAGAGTCGCTACCTCTGCTCTCGTTCCAGCGGTTGTAAAGGCATCAAGTTGCGTACCAGTTTTAGCTGCTGGTGGGATAACTACAGGTGAGGGGCTAGCAGCGGCTCTTTCTCTTGGGGCATCAGGTGCTTGGATGGGTACACGGTTTGTCGCGAGCGAGGAAGCACACGGGCACGCAAATTATAAAAACAAAATTGTCGAGGCTGATGAGGATAGCACCGTGATTACTCGATGTTATTCGGGTAAGACCCTTCGTACAATCAAGAACCTATGGACCAAAGATTGGGAGTCGAGACCTCAAGATATCCTTCCGTTCCCGGATCAGTTCAGAAATTCAAAGCACGTTTACGTTCTTGCCCGCAGGGATGGAGATACAGACTGGGGATCAATGCCTTGTGGCCAAGGGGCCGCTTCAATTACCGATATTCTGCCTGCAGGTGAAATAGTAAGAAATGTGATATCGGAAGCGAGGCGGGCGGTATCGATGTCAATTTTAAATCGGTGACTACTTTTCGATCATGAATCTGGGATCGCTTTGGTATGGAAAACTTTGAAGTTCGCTATTTAAGAACTCGGGATCAAAGTGCCAATACTGTCGAATCTCTGAAATTTTAGTGCCCTCAAATTCGTAGTGTTCGGAACCTCGGACACAGAATTCTCGTCCCTCATGTTTTCCAGTCATTGACCATTCGATTGCCGACGCATTTTTTTCTGTAATGCACGTATTAACTAGCCAACGAGCAGATTCCCATTTACTTCGAATTCTTACCCAGAACTCACCAATCGTTTTAGAGTTTCGGATAGGAGAATGATTCATATCATAAACGACGGCATCTGGCGTGAAGTGTGAAGAGATCTCTGCAGCACTGCCTTTAGTGCACGCTTCGAAATATTTTTCTATACGTTCATGTGGTTTCAAACTCTCTTCTCGTAGCTAAGGATGATAGCCGATGAGGCTTGTCGGACCCCGGTGCCAGTTTGTTCAAATCAGAGGAATAACCTTTTGCGCAAAGTCTCGAGCAACCGCGTGGGCATGTTTCAAGGGAGGAAGAATGCTGACCTCTGAAAGTCCCGCAGCTTCCGCTTTACGAATTTTTTCGGCAATTTCTTGTGGTCCACCGACAATACAAGTTCCCTCAATTGCCTCAGGAGTAACAAATTTGTACTCAGATTCAGGTGCAAAACTACAATGCCCATCGTGTATTTCCTGGTATCTACGGTCGGCGGGGGTCTCCATCGTGTTTACATGGTCTACGTATTCTTCCCATACACCTGAAAGGTACTCGGGGACTACCTCGTCATCTTTGGTGTATTGCCATACCTCGTAGACGAAATGTATACAACATACAACCCAAGAACTCGCGAGTTCTCTTACCCTTTCAGATTTGAGAGTCTCGCCTGCATTAAGGACGACGGTCGAGGTTAAAGCCGTTGTATAGAAGTCCTCGGGAAGGTCACGACTGGCTTCGTCGGCACCTTCTCGGACCATTCCCATGTGAAAACTGAGCGTCTCCGGCTGTTCATTGAAGAGTGAGATTAGTCCGTCTCCGAACTCTCCCGCGGTCTTTAGAGCGAGAGGGCCGTTTCCGGCTACATAAATTGGGATCGGGTTTGTAAGATTTCGAAATCCCGGCCCGTGGTCCATAAACCTGATGTTTCGGGTACGTTTTCCTAATTTAAAATCCACGTCAGCATCGTTTAAAAGAGCGCGAAGCACTCTGAGATACTCCCTAAAATTTTTTATGGTCATAGGGTTTTGTCCCATGATCCTCATAGCGGTATGGCCTGTTCCTATTCCGCAGAATACTCTGCCGGGCGCGAGTTCGTTTATAGAGGCCAAAGCAGCCGCAGTAGTAGGAGCAATTCGGCAACCAGGGATGGCAACTCCGGTACCGATCCTGATTCGCGACGTATTGGCGGCTGCTAGGGCCATGACGGAATAGCAGTCTGACCACTGCATCTGAGTATCTGGTACCCAAGCAGCGTCGTATCCTAAATTTTCGAGTTCCTTTATAAATTGCCAGTCGCTAATTCGAGTCTGCACATGTGCACTAAATTTCATGTCGATTCTCTCCTTGAATTTTAATTAATAACGTTCTTAGTAATCGCAATTCTATTTCCCGTAAATGATCCCATGACAATTCGGTCGCCTGCTTCGACTGCCACTGTAGCTCCCCCGAAAGGTGCTCCGCTCCCTTCGATTATCGTTTGGCTCGAGCCATCTTCGGGGTTTACAAGAACAATTGAGAAATTAATTCCGCAATAGTCGCTTTCTGAATGCGAACATGCACGTACTTCCGCAAGAGTCGCGTCATGCGAGGCTATCAGAAGGTCTCCCGATTTGTTGAAACTTAAATTGTCTGGCGAAGGCATCTGAGCTGTCCATAGATTTTCCCCGCTTATCCTATCAATCGCTACTACTTGATTTCCGAGATAGTGTGCGACGTATAAAGTCAGACCGTCTGCTGAGGCCAAGATTCCGTTGTTGATAGCGCCTTCACTTTTTGGAATTTTCTTCCACTGGGTTTCAGGTAACCATTCTAAAACATATCCAGTGGGTTCCTGATCTGTTTCTGCACGCTGCAGGAGTTCGGAGATATCTCCATGCGGCATCATATGAGTAACTACGAAACCATTTCCGGGGAGTGTCGCCACGTCGTTGAACCAAACTTCTTTGTCGGGAGCGACTACGCAACCCCTCCAGATCAGACCGGGATCTTGGGTATCTTTTCCGGTCAATTCAAAAAACTCAACCGATTCTCGTCCTCGATGATTAACGACCAGTAACTGATCGGTACCGTCACTTCTTTGGCCCATATGAATTCCATGAGGAGAAATTTCTTCTGGTGCACCTGGACAATCAGAATTTCCCCAGATAGTTGCGTCTTCCACCACGGCTTTAGTGGACGCGTTCGGGAAAAGAATCGAGCGTTCCTGAGTGACTATATTTATCAAGCTTATTACGGTCGCGTGTTCGCCATTAAGACCGCCATATTCGCTAACCAATAAGAGTGATTCATCTGGGAGAACTTCTAGATCCTCGGGGTGATAAAAACCTTCGATTATTTCTAGTTCCGAATCACTCCCGCAGGAAACTAGAAAAAAGGAAAAAACTAGCACTGTTAATATCCTTGGCATTCTGCTTACTTCCTACCCTTTCAACTCTCGTATAGATGTCGAGATATGACTACATTTTGTATTTCTGTCGCCCCGTCCAAATACTGTGACAATTTTGCATATCCGAGGTGGCGACTTGATACGGATTCAGTCTTCGCTCCATTAGCGCCCATCACTTGCATGCAATCGACAAGTCCCTTAAGACAGGCACGAGAAGCAAATTTTTTAGCGTGCGCTGCGTATAGGCTGGCCGGTTCACCGTTGTCGAGTTTCTCTAGGGCCACATTTGCAAGAGCTCGGCTAGCCTCCAGATCAGTCGCGACATCAGCTAGCATCCATTGTACACCCTGGAACTCTCCGATTGCATGGCCAAAAGCATGCCTTTGAGTAGTTGTTGAAAGAGCTTCCTCTAGACCTCGTCTGAGTAGACCGCAACACATGGAGGCCACGGTGGCTCGGGCAACGTCAATTGCGCTCAGAGCAGATTTCAGTGCTTGACCGGGCTCAATTAAAAGCGCTGATTCTGGAACTTCCACGTCTTTAAGGGTAAAGCCTCCCATTCCGAAGGCTTGTCCTGCGAAAAGATCGAAGGAAAACCTTCTTATCCCAGGTAAATCGGCCTCGACAAGGAACATTGCGATACCTTTGGGTCCACTTCCTGGATCGGTCTGTGCGTAGACTCCAAAAAAATCTGCCGACTCGGCACGCAGGATCCAAGCCTTTTCTCCATTAAGAAGAAATCCGTTGCTGGTACG
>DKAI01000013.1:5147-6594 GCA_002450755.1 Deltaproteobacteria bacterium UBA6930 | reverse complement strand
GCAGCCAGAACCCTCACTCGGAGCTCGGTATCAACAAGAGGCCTTGACTCGAACGATGCAAATGAAATCGAGGGACGACGCCCTACATCTTTGATAACAAGTCCTCTCATAAAGAATCTGACTACCACAACTATCTCCTTTCTGTCAGGGGTCAGAAGGGGCACAGCGGTAATTTCGAGCTAGGGTTATGTATGCAGAAGGTGGACAGAGGATCGCCGGCGGGCTCTTCGCCCGCGGGAGGAAAGTCCGGGCTCCGTGGGCCAGGGAGGTCGTTAACGACGACCCGAGGCAACTCGAGGGAAAGTGCCGCAGAAAAAACACCGCCGATGACCGATGAATCCCAGCCAGCGAGAGGCGGCTGGGAGGAGGAACAGGCAAGGGTGAAATCGTGAGGTAAGAGCTTACGCGCGACAGCCGGGTGACCGGCGGCGAGGTAAACCCCTCCCGGAGCAAGTTCAAATAGGAGCATCGATTCGACCGGCCCAGTCGAGAAGCCTTCGGGTTGCCGGTGCTCGGGTTAGAACGCTTGAGCGGGCCAGCAATGACCCGCCTAGATGAATGATCCTCATCGTCTGGAAGAATCCAGGCGAGACAGAACCCGGCTTATCGTCCACTCGAGGATTCCTCGACCCCGGGGCATAAGAAGCGGAACGTCGCCTCGAAAAGCCCCGGCGCTTCTGTCTTTTATCCAGTCACAGTTTTGTTAGAAAGCACAACAGATTATCGCGACGCGTCTGGTCATAAGGGCGACCTAACCCATCCCATTTTTCAAACGGAAGACTTCTCCATGGTACCGACTGAAACCCATTGCGTTTAAAGAAAGCCCCCACTCGCTCGGAGGTCGTGCAAGCAAACAACTCTTTGGATCCGAATCTTTCTGCCTCTTTTTTCGCGTGAGCCACCAGGTGACCACCTACCCCCTCCCCCAAAAAGCGTGTCAGGGTGTAAAGGCCGGCGAGCTCAAAGGGAGCTTCTTCAGAGTATTGCAGTAAGGAGCATATGCCTGCGATCTGATCACCTTGAACAAAAGCGCCGAATCCGTTGCTCAGTAGTTGATCCAGCCCCAGACCGTCTCGCGAGACAAGATACCCTTCCTCAATACCTCGCATTAGTAAATCGGCAGCCTTATCATAGTCATCGATACCAAGAGGTCTGACCTTTATATAACTCTCTCGAGTAAACAGCGTCCCGGATCCCGCGTAAGTAAACAGCTCCGCCTCAAGACCATCAGGTTGGCAAACATTGATCGAGGAAATTCCCGACTCCAGTCCGACTTTTATTGCCTCCCACAAATCTTTCCTTGGGTCTGTGCCACTAACTTCAATTTTCGACAACTCTAAATGCGTTACAAATGAGACCGGGCGACCATATCTGAGAAATCCACCCTCCGTATCTAACCAAACCAATTTTGAAACCCCTAGTCGCGAAACAGCCTGGGCGCATGCTA
>DKAI01000013.1:0-4747 GCA_002450755.1 Deltaproteobacteria bacterium UBA6930 | reverse complement strand
CCCTCGCCCAAATGATATATCACCAGAATTTGGAGAAAGCAGTACAACTCGGGCGCCACCCGCCTTGAGAATATTCGTCGAGCTCTCGATATGATCCGCAAGGGATAGATCGCAGTTACCAGCCACTGCAATCGTTCGTCCTCGAAATTCACTCAAGTAAAATTCACGCTCGGAGAAAGAACTCATCTTATTTCCTTTGCCAACTGTTTTTTATGTGCGGTTCGAAAAGATACCTGAGAGCCTCACGCGTCTAGAGGATCATTAGCAAAAACTGCGCCCAGTGAAATGAACTAAACTCGACGCTCCACCGTGAGGGGCGAGCAGAGGTTCTTTTGGAACCAAAGAAAGAGCTTAAAAGTCTCGCGCTAGCTTAATTATCGCTGTATGGTGCCGCTCTGATGGACTGGCAGGGTTGGTTTACTCTCGCGATCGTATTTCTAGTGATTTGCGGCATGGTCAGCGAATACGGAGGGCCTGACTTTGTAATCGGTGCGGGTCTTTGCTCCCTAGCCGCCGCAGGAATCCTATCGCCGCGTGAAACCTTCTCTGGTTTCGCGAACCCGTCCCTAGCGGCAATTGGAGCACTTTACGTGGTTTCCGCTGGCCTTCGAGAAACGGGCTTGATCGATCGGTGTGTGGACAAATTCCTCTTTGGTGAACGTCCGACCAGATCCATTCTGAGGGTTCTTTGCCTTCCTTTGGCCTTAATGTCGGCCTTTCTTAACAATGCACCGATAGTGGCAAGCGTTACTCCAGTGATTCGTGACTGGACGCGACGAAGAAGTTTGGCCGCGAGCCATTTCTTAATGCCCATCTCTCATGCAACGATACTCGGCGGCTCAACAACCCTGATCGGGACGAGCGTAAACCTCACAGTCGCAGGCCTGATAATCGGTTCTGGACTTGAACCAATGGGATTATTCGAGCTCGCTCCAGTAGGACTCGCACTCGTTGTAGGGGGTACTTGCTACCTGATCTTCGCGGCAGAAAGGTTACTTCCCGGGCGCCAGCATCCAGGAGAATATCTCGGGGAGCACAGAAGGGAGTACCTCACTGCGATGCGAGTAGGCGACAATTGCGTGCTTACCGGGAAGACGATTCAAGAAGGCGGACTACGACAGTTGTCCAACCTCTTTTTAGTTGAAATCGATCGTGAGGGAAAGACTCTAACGCCTGTTGGGCCCGACGAACTAATTCAGGCGGGTGACGAGCTAATTTTTGCAGGCGCTGTTTCAACAATTGTAGAGCTCCAACGTATTCCAGGACTTCAGCCAAGCGCAGTAGACGAACACATGGCTGAGGCCCACGCATTGATGGAAGCTGTGATTTCGGAATCCTCCCCTCTCATCCACCAGACCGTTAAGGAGGCCCGATTTAGGACGGTATATGATGCTGCTGTAGTTGGAGTACATCGAAATGGTGAACGGCTAGCTGGCAAAATAGGAAGCATCGTTCTCCACCCAGGAGATACTCTCCTTCTACAAGCCGGTCGAGATTTCCTAGAAACCCATCGAAACAATCCAGATTTTTATCTGATAAACCCAATCGAGATTACCGAGCGATTGGAGAGAAAGGGGAAGTCGGGCTTCGCCTTCTTCTGCCTTGCTGGAATGGTTGGAGCTATCGCTCTCAATTTGACTCATGCCGCTATTGCCGCACTTGTTGCAGCTGGCACTATGCTTTTTGCACGCTGTCTAACCGGCCGCCAAGCCCGGCAAGCTATTGATTGGCCAGTACTTGTGATAATCGGATCAGGGTTCGGTTTGGCGCTAGGGATGGAAAAGACCGGAGTGGCCCATTGGATCGCAGAGGGCATTGTCGGGTCAGCGGGGGCCTTTGGGCCAGTTGCCTCACTTATCGCCATATATCTTGCGACGATGCTTCTGGCGGAGCTGCTGCATCACGCGGCCGCCGCTGCGCTTATGGTTCCGGTAGCCCTTGCGACAGCTACTTCCATTGGGGCGGAGCCGCGGACCTTTGCAATCACAGTGGCGATTGCCGCTACCTGCTCCTTTATGAATCCAACCACCTACCACACTCACCTAATGGTCTATGGCCCCGGGGGTTATCGATTCTCTGACTTCGTGCGGTTTGGTGCCCCACTCAACCTACTTTGTGCGCTAATTGCCCTATTAATTATTCCCTTTATCTGGGGCATTTAAACTAGATCTAAGAAACAAAAAAGTTGGGACACTCTGGCCTAAAGATTCTTCAATCATAACCTACCGCTACTTTAACGTATCTTTTTAGCCCCATAAATTTAATCTCATGGAGAAGTCGTAGCCGAGCACCTTTTTCAAGTTCAGAACTTGCTAAAAATAACTGGAAATTATTTCGATTTGATAAGAGAATGCAGCAGCCCAGTTTCAACTAGTGAACCTTTTCCCTTGAAGCAGCATCCAACTCCTGGTTGGCACTCCTGACTTCAAAGGGCAAGAAACCCCGGGGAAGGAGTTCAGTGAAAACTGGGATTGTGCCCGTGAGGGACTTGCATAACACGAAAATTTGAAATGGAACGTCACCATCCCCTGAGACGACAGGGCTCAACAAGGACACGGGGCAAATCCAGAGGGTAGAACAAGGTCGTGCCAAACGAGCAAGCAAGCGCAAAAATAAGCAATGAAAATACGATGCACTCCGAAGTAAAAAACGGTTCAGCTCTATCCAAAGGCGAAAAAGTAGGGACCGTCAAGAAACAAAAGGCCGGAAAGCTAGAGGAGAAATTTCAAGCCCTAACACAAGAAGGCGCCCGCGGCTCGAGTGGCGTGGGTGTTGCTTTGCAAGGACAAAATGCCGATGCCTCTCGCGACAGAAGACCGCTCGAATCCTATTTCCAGGAAATCGGCAGTACACGTACATTAAAACGTGAAGAAGAAGTTTTTCTTGCCAAAGAACTCGAGGACGCAACTGCCGCCTTAAGAAACTCACTATACCTTGTGCCAGCAGCAGCTCGACACGTAGTAGCCAGATGGGATGGCTTGAGAGCTCTATCCCATACAGGAGCCAAACTATCAGAGGCTGCCGGTGACGAAGATACTGGTGAAGTTGCGGCTCGAGTAGAAAAAGCCGTCGAGAAAACGCGAAAACATCTAACCAAGCATGAACGAATTACTAAGGAAGGTGCCGAAAGATCTGCCCTCACCAAAGTTGAAAAAGAAATATCTAAAGAGCTCCACAGTGCACACCTTTCGCTTTCCCTACTTTCAGAGCTTCGACAACTAGTAAGTGCATTATTCAAACAAGTACGTAGAACACGACGTGGGACAAAACGACTAGAGGAGCTTGAAGCCGAAGCAGGTCTTCTGAGAGATGTCTTGAGTTCCCGAGTCGGAGATGTTGAAGACGCTCACAACCGCATGAGTCTCGTGAAGAACAGATTCATCGAGCACAACCTTAAGCTAGTCGTCGCAATCGCCAAAGACTATCGAAATCTAGGTCTTTCTTTTCCGGACCTTATACAAGAGGGGAACCTTGGACTTATCCGGGCAGTTGAAAAATTCGACCACCGGAGAGGCTTTAAGTTTTCCACATATGCTGTTTGGTGGATACGACAAGCTTTAGTTCGAGCGATTCAAAACCATTCTCGGACTATCCGACTTCCGTCACATGTGCACGATCGATTGCAGAGGAGCCAAAGGGTAAAGTCCGAACTTACAGGAAAACTTGGGCGTGAACCGACGCCCGCTGAACTTGCGCCGGCTTTGGAAACAGATCAAGACTCTCTAGAGTCCCTCGACCGTTTGTCACGAGAAGCTATCTCTCTTGAATCGACGGTTTCGGGCACCGAAAAGCGGCTCGAAGACTTCGTAGCTGATCCGATAACAGGTAAGCCCACCGGTGGAATAGATGACGATCGAATGCGCGTGGGAGTTGGACATCTCATTTCTAGTCTATCTGATCGTGAGCAATTGATACTGCGCCTTCGTTATGGACTAGGCGGTGAGGATGAGCACACCTTGGAGCAAATTGGACAATCTTTGGGCCTATCCCGTGAACGTGTGAGACAACTAGAAGCGAGAGCTTTAAAAAAACTACGCGAGACCGCTCCTGCACAGAGGCTCCAACCAATTCTAGAACCCTAGGTGCGGACACTACTCAACAAAAAGCCAAACAAGAAATAGTACCCCTACTATCCAGTCGTAATATGCAAAGCGATGGAGCGTACCGGACCGAAGAAATCGTACAAAAAGGCCCAGAGCGACAAAGCCCGAGATCGCAGCAACAAAAGCCCCAAAAAACAGGCTCGATTGGAACAACTTTCCTTCCGCAAAAAATTCAGGAACAGACATTACAGTAGCGCCCGAAATAGCTAACAGTGACAGCATAAATGAAAATTCGGCTGCACTTTTAAAACTAATACCAAACGCTAATGCCGCCGATACAGTTACACCGCTTCGAGAGACCCCAGGCAGAATGGCAATCGCTTGAGCACAACCGATCCACCAAGCTTCAGACCAACTTGGCTCCCGCTCAGTCCTTGTGGCCAAAGGTTTCTTAATTGAAAAAAGCACACAGCCAGTGACAATCAATGAGACACCTGTGACCCAGCCTAACTCAAAAGCTCCTTGTATAATGTCTCTCGCGAACACAGCTACGGTAGCCACGGGAAGCGTACCAACCACGAGCTTACCCAGATATCGAACTTCCTTCTCCTTTCGCTTAAATGCTCCTACGACAAGAGAGAACACGGTGTTTTTGTAAAACACCAAAACCGCTAATAATGTCCCTAAGTGAAGAAACACCTCTA
>DKAI01000014.1 GCA_002450755.1 Deltaproteobacteria bacterium UBA6930 | reverse complement strand
TCCCTAAGTGAAGAAACACCTCTAAGAGTATTCCCGTTGGCTCCACATCGATGAGCTTCTGGCCAATTACCAGATGACCTGAACTTGATACTGGCAAAAATTCCGAAAACCCTTGTAGCAGACCAAAAAGCAACGCTGTCAGGAAATCCATCAACGTGTCGTCCTAGAAAGAAACCCCGTAACTGGATATAGCTCTCTCATCGTTCTCGAAGTCGCAGTGTTTCGATAGTTAGATAGGTAGCTGGCACCACAAAAATCGTTAGTAGCGTTGAAAAAAACATACCGCCAACCACTGCGATCCCAAGAGGTGCCCTCGTCTCCCCTCCCGCACCGTGCCCTAACGCAATTGGAAGAATTCCCGCAATGGTTGCAATCGCGGTCATCAAAATGGGGCGGAAACGAGATCTTGCAGCCTCCTGTATAGCTTCTCGAATATTCATTCCTGCTTCTCGAAGTTGATTTGCAAACTCTACGATTAGTATCGAATTTTTAGTGACCAGTCCGACGAGCATGACCAGTCCAATTTTACTGTATAGGTTAAGAGTTGTACCGGTAAGCTTTAAAGCAAGAAGAGCTCCTGTAAACGATAGAGCGACTGCGACGAGAATCGTTAGTGGGTGAATAAAACTTTCGAACTGTCCAGCCAGAACGAGAAATACGACCGCGATTGCAAAAATATAGGCGAAAGCAAGAGAGCCGCTCGATTCGAAAAACTTTTCAGATTCTCCTACAAACGCAATGTCATAAGCGGGATGATCCGCAAGTAACTCTCTGGCAGAACTTTCCACCCTTGACAAGGCCTCACCCTGGGCAAACGAACCCAGCCTGGACTGCACCTTTACTGAACGTATTCGATCATAATGGGAGAGTGCACGAGGTGAAACTGTTTCTGTTGCCTTCACGACAGAAGCTAGGGGAATTAACTGATCATCGCGCCCACGGACGTAGAGTCTGAGTAGGTCAGAAATTCTAGAACGCGAGTCTCGAGGAAGTTGAGCAACAACATCGTAAGTCTCACCATCGAGCTTGAATGTCGACAGATCCATCCCGCCCAACAAGATCTGCAAAGTAGTTGAAATGTCTTTTACCGATAATCCGAGATCACTCGCTCGGTCTCTATCGATTTCCACATTGAGCTGAGGCTTATTTAGAAAAAGATCGTCCCGCATTTGAGAATATCCACCCGTTGCCCCTAATTTACGAATCAGCTGATTAGAAAGTCGATCTAGTTCGGCCATCTCGGGACCTTGGATAACGAACTCTACCGGGGCCCCACGAAAAGTTCGCATAGGCGAGGGTTCAAACGGAAAAGCACTAAGGCCGGTAATGCCCCAGAATGGCCCAAAAAGCCCATCCGCCACTTCTTTCTGACTTCTTACTCTCTTGTCGCGCGGTTTCAAGGGAATCCAAAGGAAGCCTTCATTTACTTGCCCCGGCGTATCTAAACCTAAAGATACGACGGAGAGAACCTTTTCTACTTCAGGCTGCGAGCTCACTATCGCCTCAGCCTGGAGCTGATACCTGTTAGTGTAGTCAATCGTACTTCCTTCCGGTGCCTGAGTGAATGCCATGACCGTACTTCTATCATTGGGCGTGACTAATTCCTGATCTATTGTGCCGTACAAGAAATAGCCACCACCCATCCAAATAAAGGCGCACCCAAACACAATTTGCCTATGTTCTAGTACAAAATCGGTTGACTTTTGATAAGCACGTGAAAGTCCGTCAAAAGTTCTTTCCAACAGAGCTTTCATACCCCCCTCATTCGTACGACTTCGGAGAATTAAAGAGCACAGGGCTGGAGACAGCGTTAGTGCAACAAAGCCCGAAATCAGAAGGGCCGCCGCAACAGTAACTCCAAATTCTCTAAACAACCTGCCTGTCGTATCTGTGAGAAATGTTAGCGGGGCAAACACAGCAACTGCGGAGATAGTTGCCGCGACGACAGCGAAAGATATCTCCTTCATACCAGAAATCGCCGCTTCTTTTGCACCTTTTCCTTTTTCGATCCACTGAGAAATATTTTCGAGCACTACAATTGCATCATCAACAACCAATCCGATAGCGAGAGTGATACCCATCAAGGTCAGAGTATTAATAGTAAAACCGAGAAAATAAAGAATCGCGAAGGTACCTGTGATTGAAACCGGGATTGCTATCGCGGGAACAAGTGTGGCCCGAGCACTTCTTAAAAATAGATAGATAACAAAAATAACCAAGATGACTGCTTCGAAAATAGTCCGCGTCACATCACGGATGGATTCGCGGATAAACTGAGATCCGTCCCAAGCTACTTCTACCTCTACTCCTTCGGGAAAACTAGGCCTAAGTCGCCGAAGTTCATCGTATACGAGATCTGCAACAGCCAACGTGTTGGCTTTGGACTGCTTCACTACGCCCAAACCAATTCCGGGATTACCATTAATCCGCACTATCTTGCGTTCGTCTTCAGGTCCAACCTCAACTCGCGCAACGTCTTCAAGACGGATAGGATCGCCATTTCTCATAGCAACGGTAAGGTTCCTATAACCTTCGACAGTTTTTAACTCGCCGAGACTTCTTACAGTGTATTCGACATCCGTTCCTTCCATTCTTCCAGATGGTAGATCTACGTTCTCACGACTAAGTGCAGAAGCAATATCCGCAATTGTCAGACGTCGCGCGGTCAATCGAGCGTTATCAATCCAGATTCGCATTGCGTAACGTCTCTCACCACCAATGATCACCGCCGAAACTCCGCTCAGCTTAGATAAGCGGTCTTTAATCTTGGCCTCAACCAGCTGAGTAAGCTCTAGCATGGTGTAGTTATTACCCGAGAGAGCCAGCCACATGATGGCATTCGCGTCAGAGTCTCGTTTAGCTACTAGGGGCTCTTCTACTTCCTCCGGCAACTCATTTCTTGAACGAGCCACTCGATCACGAACATCGTTCGCCGCAGCCTCGAGATCTCTATTTAGCTCGAACTCTACGGTAATTTCGGAGACCTGCTCCCGACTTTTGGAAGTTAAGTGTTTTAC
>DKAI01000099.1 GCA_002450755.1 Deltaproteobacteria bacterium UBA6930 | reverse complement strand
AGCTCGACTTTCTGCAAAGGCTCACGGGAAGGGGGGTCTTGTTGAGGATCATCAAACCTGGCAATTGTTTTGTAAGCCGTGTCTCTTTGGATTGGTATTCGGCCTACCTCGCGGATTAGTCGTCGCATCTCCTCGGCCGGAGTGTTCTCGCCATGGTTTGCTCCCGACTCCCGACTTATCGACTCCTCCATCAGTGTTCCACCGAAATCATTACAGCCGGCCTGGAGGGCCATTTGGGCTAATTTGTGGCCCATTTTCACCCAAGACATTTGAATATTGGTTATGTGTGGTCGGAGAAATAAGCGAGATACCGCAACTACTCGCAAGTCCTCGGTAGCGCCTGCGCCTGGGCGGGCGCCCATATGGTTGAAAAGGGTATTTTTCTCGTGAATAAAACCGAGGGGAACGAATTCGGTAAATCCGCCTGTTTCTTTCTGAATTTCTCTAATAATGCCTAAGTGTGCCGCTACCTGGTCAAAAGTTTCTATATGTCCGTACATTACAGTGGAGGTCGTATTCAGTCCTACGGAATGTGCCGTTTTGATGATTTCCACCCAGCGGTCTCGCATAAGTTTTCGAGGAGAAATTATCTTGCGGACTGTGTCGTCAAGAATTTCAGCAGCGGTTCCTGGCATTGTTCCAAGCCCCGCATCTTTAAGCCAGCGAAGGTAGTCCGCCAGCTCCATTCCGCTCTTTTTGTGACCGAAATCAATTTCTTCTGGAGAAAAAGCATGGATGTGGAGCTTGGGAAATTGTTCTTTAAGGGCAATGAGAATATTTCGGTAATGGTTGTGATTCTTTTTTGGGTCTATTCCACCCTGGATACACACTTCCGTAGCTCCGCGCTTGATGGCATCCTCTGCTTTTTTGATTAAAAGTTCATGATCATGGTCATAGGCATCTTCGTCGTCACGGTGACGGGAAAAGCCGCAAAAACTGCAGCCCACGTAACAGACGTTCGTGAAGTTCATATTTCTGCAGATAACAAATGAGACGTCGTCACCATTGTCTTCAAAACGAGCAAGGTCGGCAGCACGACACAGAGCCCAAAAGTCTGGCCCTTCCGTTGAAAGGAGTTTAGCTGCTTCTACCTCACTCAACTCACGACCGTCGAGTGCGTGGTCAAGGATTTTACCAATTTCGGGAGTTACGTCCGCGTAAAGTCTTTCTAGCACTTAAATTCACTCCGACCGGTCGACCATAGGGTGGAAAACGATTCAGACCACTTTGATTGATCAATCTATTATGCCGTCTCTTGTTCAGGGCTCTCTTTTTTAGCGTAGCCGTCTGGTCCTGCAAAATCATTAATTCGCTCTAGCATAGCTGTTTCGAAAAATTCCGGACGAGCAATATGATCAGGGTAGACGGGCAGGCGAAAGACCAGCTCTTGTCCAGCCTGCTCTGTTCGGTCTTGCAGGTCCTTAAGCCCGGGCCAGGGAGCTTCAGGATTGATGAAATCTACCGTTACCGGAGAAACGCCTCCCCAATCGCTAACCCCCGCGCGAAGAAGCAGTTCTAGGACTTCGGGTGCCAGATTGGGAGGGGCCTGGAGATTTGCTTTCGAGCCCAGCATAAGTCGTGAGATAGCGATCCATCCTGCGATTTCTTTGAATTCCAGGGTAGATACAAAGCGCATGGGCGTATCTGGTTTTGGGTGAAAGGGCTGAATTATAACCTCTTGAATGTGACCGTATCTATCCGAGAGCTCTCTAATTGCCTTAATTGTTTGTGCTCTTTCGTTTTCATCTTCCCCTATTCCAATCAAAACGCCGCTTGTGAAGGGGATCTTTAGTTCTCCGGCCTCACGATGCATTCGAAGGCGTATTTCAGGGTCCTTATCCGGTGCATATTGGTGAGGCATTCCCTTTTCGCGTAAGCGAGGGCTGATGTTCTCGAGCATAAGACCCATGGAGGCGTTGGTTGGTCGCAGTGCCTCCATTTCTTCTGCCGTAAGTATTCCGGCATTAGTGTGAGGTAGCAGGCCCACCTCAAAAGCCGTCTCGCAACCCGCGATTAGGTGATCTGTTGTCGTCTCATAGCCCCGTTTTGAAAGCCACTCCCTATGAGATCTATATGCGACCTCCGGTTTGTCGCCAAGACAAAACAGTGCTTCGATACATCCCGTCTTGCGCCCGCCTTCCGCGACAGAGGCTACTTCTGAAAGTGTGTAGGTCTTTGCTTCGGCAGAATCGGGAGTCTTCGAGAATGTGCAATACGCACAACGGTCGCGGCAAAGGTTGGTAAGTGGGATAAATACGTTTTTGGAGACGCTGACAGTTCTACCCTTCCCTCGAATTTTACTTTCCAGGGCGGCCTCAAGTAATGCATCAAAAATGAGGTCGTCCTTGAGGCTCCTTGCAAGTTCCACGGCTGCCTGGACGGAAAGAAAGTCTTCGTCTACGGAAGAACGAAGGGTCCTATAAGCATCATTAGATAACATGCGCAGCCCGCAGCTTTTCATTGTTCTGCACTGATCTGGTTTTTAGGGTCAACGACTTCATCTGGTCTCCAAGACGAGCTGAAATCATACCATTCGAAACGTCTAGCGGCGCGAGAAGTCTCCAATCCAATGTTTTAATGTTTCCACAGGGGTTGTATGGAGAAAGTGCCCGACCTCCTGATCAGAAGGTTTATAGCTACTAATGGCCCTAAAAAGCCTTATAAGAACGTCTTCCATGTCCTCACCAGGGATTCGATCGTAGAGTACCTTGGCTAAGCGATCTCCTCTCTTAGAGCCACCGACCAACAGGACATGGTCATTTTTTCCGTACCCGTAAATTCCTATTTCTGCAGATGGAGGTCGGGCGCAGTTGTTTGGACAACCAGTCATCCTAATAACAGCATCTACTCCGCCAAACCCCGCGGCTTCAATTGCCGCCAGATAATTAGGGAGAATCCGCTCAGCTTCTGTCATCGCGAGGCCGCAGGTGGGTTTCGCGGGGCAGGCCATCGAGTTTTGCCGTACAGTGGAAATCTCGTCCTGAGTATCGACCTGATGGCGCTTAAGTATGGTGTCAACACTTTCGGAGCTTTGTATTCCGCACAGTAAGAGATCTTGATGTGGGGTTAACAGAATAGAGGCGCCTTGAGTTTCAACTATTTCTCGGATAGCTTGCCGTCGCTTATCGGTTAGGCGGCCGCTTGGTATGGAAATGCCGTAGTAGTATTTATTACGCCCTAGGACGTGAGCTCCGAGGTGGAGGTCTAAGTTGGGTAGTCGACTCGGTACGGAATCAACTAAATCGATACCGAATTTCTTCCTAAGTTCTCTTTTAACGAATTCGATTCCGAGTCGACGAATCGTATATTTCCATCGCGCTTGTTTGCGGTCTTTTCTGTCTCCATGATCGCGTTGCAGGGTTACTATTGCTCGGGTGGCAGAAACGGCTTGACAGCGTTGCACCCGCCCGAGATGTAGACCGAGGTGAGCTGAAGTTTTTGGGTTGTTGTGGGTCAGCCCTAATCCACCGCCGCTGTATAAATCCCACCAGTCATCGGCAAGGGAATCAGAGGACTTCGCGGGAATCCAGCCGACATCTTGAGTT
>DKAI01000085.1 GCA_002450755.1 Deltaproteobacteria bacterium UBA6930 | reverse complement strand
ACAAGCTCCTGTAGCTCAGTCGGTAGAGCGCATCCATGGTAAGGATGAGGTCAGCGGTTCAATCCCGCTCGTGGGCTCCAGCCGATGTTGCGCGCTAAAAGCGTAGGCCGGGGCGCTGGCGAATGAGTTGAGATTTTTTGCGCGTGAACAACTGGGTTTGCGTGGGTTTAACGCGGAAGGAAACGGCACGAAGGTGTTCAGAATCCGACCCAACAAGAGGCTAACTCTCAAAAAGTAGAGTTGCCCAGGCTAGGGAAAGAAGGAAGAGAGCGATGGCGAAGGAGAAATTCGAACGGACTAAGCCTCACGTTAACGTGGGGACTATCGGCCACGTTGACCACGGCAAGACGACCTTGACGGCGGCGATCACGTCCCGTCAGGCGCACAAGGGGCTGGCGGACAAAGTGGCGTTTGAAAACATTGATAAGGCTCCAGAAGAGCGAGAACGTGGAATCACGATCGCGACCGCCCATGTGGAGTATCAGTCTGACGCTCGCCATTATGCTCACGTGGATTGCCCGGGCCACGCCGACTATGTGAAGAATATGATAACTGGTGCTGCCCAGATGGATGGTGCAATTTTAGTTGTATCCGCGGCTGATGGGCCAATGCCCCAAACAAGAGAGCATGTCCTCTTAGCTCGGCAGGTTAACGTTCCGCATATTGTCGTATTCCTTAACAAGATAGATCAGGTTGACGATGAGGAACTGCTGGAGCTGGTGGAACTCGAGGTTCGCGAGCTGCTTTCGAACTATGATTTCCCCGGCGACGATATTCCCATCGTTATGGGGTCTGCACTTGCAGCCGGCGAAGATCCAACGAACGATGAGGCGAATAAGTGCATTGACGAGTTGATGGAAGCTCTCGATGCAACAATCCCTGAGCCGGAACGCGCATTGGATAAAGATTTTCTTATGCCCATTGAGGATGTCTTCTCGATTACAGGCAGGGGTACTGTGGTTACCGGTCGTGTTGAGCAGGGGATCGTTCATACTGGCGATGAGGTCGAAATCGTAGGCATCAAGGACACCCAGAAGACAGTTTGTACGGGAGTGGAGATGTTCCGAAAAATTCTCGATGAGGGCCAGGCTGGAGATAACGTAGGCTGCTTACTCCGAGGGACGGCGAAAGAAGAAGTTGAACGCGGTCAAGTCCTTTCCAAGCCCGGATCAATTACACCGCACACTAAATTCAAAGGCCAGGCATACGTCTTGACCAAGGAGGAAGGCGGTCGCCATACGCCGTTTTTCACGGGCTATCGTCCTCAGTTTTACTTTCGTACGACCGATGTGACGGGTGTAGCGAATTTGCCCGATGGGACGGAAATGGTAATGCCAGGCGACAATATTGAGATGAGTATTGAACTTATTACACCAATCGCGATGGATGCCGAGTTACGGTTTGCGATTCGCGAGGGTGGACGAACGGTAGGCGCCGGAGTTGTGTCGGAAATTATCGAGTAGCTAAAGAGAAACCGGTACTCGATGAGGGCAAGAGATAGCTCAACGAGTAATTTAAAAGACTCGATCGGAAAAAAGGGCAGAGAGATGTCGATTTACGAGACGTCGGGTGTGGTTACCGGTCTCGACTTGCAGGTGCGTAGCACAATTGGCTAGTGCACCGGACTCCAAATCCGGAGGTTGGGGGTTCGACTCCCTCCGCACCTGCCATTGAAGGTAGAACGCAGATTTTGGGGCAACCTCGTGTTGTCACGGTTAGCGTTGGAGGCTCAGGTTGTTTGGAAACGCGCGACAGTATTTGACAGAAGTACGCGGCGAGTTCCACAAGATTACTTGGCCAGCTCAAAAGGAGTATGTCGGGGGGACTACTGCTGTGCTGGTCATAGTAGGAATTATTGCAACGGTACTTGGTCTGATAGATATAGGACTCGGCCAGCTTATGAAGCTCGTCGTGCCTTCTTAAGGAAAGAACATGGCGCAGGCGGTGGCACCTTCAAAGCACTGGTACATAGTTCACACCTATTCTGGTTATGAGGCTCGAGCTAAGCACTCTCTTCTGGAAAGGGCAAAAGTGTTTGGCCATGAGGATAAGTTCGATGAAGTGCTTATTCCGGAAGAGCAGGTCGTTGAGCTCGTTAAAGGGGAAAAGAAGACCTCTAAGCGGAAGTTTTTCCCTGGATATATTTTGGTGCGGATGCTTTTGACGGATGAGACGTGGCACGTCGTAAAGGACACTCCAAAGGTAACCGGGTTTGTGGGTGGCGGCGAAAAGCCTACTCCGATTGATGACGAAGAAGTTAACCGGATGACGGAGCAGATGAAAGAAGGGGCCTCAAAGCCGAAGCCGATAATTAGCTTCGAGGAGGGAGAAAGCGTTCGGGTCATTAGCGGCCCATTTGCCAATTTCTCGGGCTTTGTAGAAGAAGTTCAGCCGGACAAAGAAAAGGTTCGTGTGATGGTCCAGGTTTTCGGTAGGGCAACGCCCGTTGTGGTCGATTACTCAAACTTGGATAAGGCTTAACCGCTCTTTTTGGATTGAGCAGAAGGTTTAATATTGTGGCCAAAAAAGTCATAGCAGTCATAAAACTTCAATGCCCAGCAGGTCAGGCAAATCCCTCTCCTCCTGTAGGCCCGGCGCTGGGCCAGCACGGATTGAATATCATGGAGTTTTGCAAGGCTTTTAATGCTAGAACGCAGGACCAGGCGGGTTTGATTATCCCCGCGGTTATAACTGTCTATGCAGATAGAACTTTTACTTTCGACCTAAAAACCCCACCTGCAGCGGTACTGCTTAAACGGGCAGCGAAGGTTGATAAGGGTTCCGGTGAACCGAACAGAGAAAAGGTAGGCTCGGTTACAAGAGCTCAGCTACAAGAGATTGCTGAAATAAAAATGCCCGACCTAAACGCGAATGACATTGATGCAGCCATGAAGATCGTTGCTGGTACTGCCAGATCGATGGGTCTAGAAGTAGAGGGGGCTTAAGGTGCCTAAGCCGGGTAAACGTTATTTAAAGAGTACAGAGTCGGTTGAGAGTTCACGTGCATACGATCTTTCCGAAGCAGTGGAAATTATCAAAGCACAACCTGACACAAAGTTCGACCAGACGGTCGATATTGCGATCAGGCTTGGCGTCGATCCTCGGCATGCTGACCAAATGGTAAGAGGTGCACTGGTCTTGCCACACGGTTTAGGAAAATCGGTAAGGGTTTTAGTTTTTGCTAAAGGGGACAAGGAGTCCGAAGCCCGCGAAGCGGGAGCCGATCATGTGGGAGCGGAAGATCTGGCGAAGAAAATTCAAGATGAAGGTTGGTTAGATTTCGATCAGGTCATAGCTACGCCAGACATGATGAGTGTTGTCGGAAGGTTGGGTAAGGTTCTTGGGCCACGGGGACTCATGCCCAATCCTAAATTGGGTACGGTAACGATGGACGTCGGTAAGGCTGTTAACGAGAGTAAGTCTGGCAAGATTGAATATCGAGTCGATAAAGCTGGAATCATCCACGCCTCGGTAGGGAAAAAATCTTTCGAGACTGATAAGCTGATCGAAAATGCAACAGCTTTAATAGACGCGGTCCGAAAGGCAAAGCCGTCGTCAGCGAAGGGTGTCTACATGCTCAAGGTCTCGCTTTCAACGACCATGGGGCCGGGGATTTCGATTTCTGCCAGCTCCGCGGTGGCGGCCTAGGAGAAGAAGATGCTAACGCGAGCCGAAAAAGAAATTCAAGTTACGAAACTGCGAGAAAAATTCCAGCGAGCATCGAGCGTTTTCGTTGCTGACTATCGGGGCTTGACGGTAGAGGATATAAACGTTTTGAGGCGAAAACTTCGTCAAGATGGAGCCCAGTCTTACGAATATCAAGTCGCGAAAAACACTTTGCTGCGTTTGGCGGTTGATGGAACCGATTCTGCGGAACTAAGGGACCAGTTTACGGGCCCCACGGCATTAGCTTTTTCATACGGTGATCCCGCCGGCTTGGCAAAGGTTCTTGTCGACTACGCGGAAGAGCATGAGGAGCTTGAGTTGAGGGCCGGGTTGGTAGAGGGTCAGTTGGTTAGTACGACGGACATTGCCACTCTTGCCACGCTGCCAAGTTTAGACGAGTTGCGGGCGAAATTAGTTGGTTTGTTACAGGGTCCAGCGAGAAAGCTTGCGACTTTGATGCAGGCTCCGGCAGGGCAACTTGGCCGGCTGGTAGGAGCGCGAGAGGCTCAATTGGGGCAAGGCGCGGACGATTAGAAATTTGGACTGGGACTGGTGAGTTAGACCACCGGGCCACAAAAATGAGCTGTACCACCAGAATAAGTTGGTGGTACTCGATAGGGTGAGGCGAACTTGGCGGAAGAGACTGCCTTCGCTGTTATTTTTTGGAAAGGGAAGAACTAGATGGCTGATTTAAATGCGATTGTTGAACAACTCTCGGAACTTACGGTTATGGAGGCTGCTGAACTTGCAAAGCTTTTGGAAGAAAGCTGGGGAGTCTCAGCCGCGGCCCCAGTGGCGGTTGCAGCTGGCGCGCCAGCTGCTGGAGCAGAGGCGGCTGCTGAAGATAAGGATGAGTTCGATGTTATCTTGGTCGCCGCCGGTGATAAAAAGATCCAGGTCATTAAAGAAGTGCGGACGATCACGGGCTTAGGTCTCAAGGAAGCAAAGGAGTTGGTTGAGGGAGCACCGAAGCCAATAAAGGAAGGTGTTTCAAAGGAAGATGCCGGTAAGTTAAAGGAACAGGTGGAGGCCGCCGGAGGCCAAGTAGACGTGAAGTAACCGCAAGAGCGGTATTGATGAAATATCACGAACCTTAGACCGGAGGCTCAAGTGGCCGATATACAGTTTTGCGAAACAGCTCCCCGCCTGAGAAAAGACTTTTCAAAGATTCCTAGGATTCTTGAATTCCCGAATCTGATTGATATTCAGAAGCAAAGCTTCGAGGGGTTTCTTCAGACGAGAATTGAGCCAGAGAAAAGAGAAAGCACGGGACTCCAGGCAGTCTTTAATTCTGTTTTTCCTATTAAAGATTTCAACGACACGGCATCCCTCGAGTTTGTCGGTTACTCCCTTGAAGAGCCAAAGTATGACGTTGAGGAATGTCTTCAGCGTGGAATGACCTACGCAGCACCCTTCAAGGTGACAATTCGACTTGTCGCCTGGGACGATGCAAATGGTCAGCAAAGCATTCGTGATGTAAAAGAGCAAGAAGTGTATTTCGGTGAAATACCGATAATGACGGAAAATGGTACCTTTATCGTCAACGGGACTGAGAGAGTGATCGTTTCTCAACTACACCGATCACCAGGAATTTTTTTCGACACCACTCGTTCCACAACTGTAAGCGCCGCAGGGAAGAAACTATTTTCTTGCAGGATCATTCCATACCGGGGTTCTTGGCTTGACTTAGAGTTTGACCATAAAGATCTTTTGCACGCGCGGATAGATCGAAGACGAAAAATTCTTGTAACCGTACTTTTGAAAGCGCTCGGGTACACGGCGGAAGACCTGCTTTCGTATTTTTATACTCCTGAACAAATTCGAGTCGACGGCAAGAAGGTCTTTAAAAGCGTTGTACCAGAGATTCTGATCGGTCAGCGTTGCACTAAGGAGGTTAAGTCCGAGGACGGTAAAGTCCTAGTGCGGAAAGACAGGAAATTCACAGCGGCAGCTGTTAGACGAATAGGTGAAGCGGGTATCGAGTGGATTCAAGTCGCCGTTGAAGATTTGGTGAGAGACGATGCAGTCAAGCGAGTTGCTCCCATTGACATTGTTGATGAGACTACGGGTGAGGTAGTACTCGAGTGCGGAGAGGAAGTTTCCGAAGAAATCTTTAATGATCTCGCGGCTCGGGAGATTACAGAGTTTCCTCTCTTGTATTTGGATCCGCTGGGAAGTGGTACTGCTATCAGAGATACGTTACTCGCGGATAAAACAGTTACGCGCGAGGAAGCGATAATCGATATTTACAGACGACTCCGACCGGGGGATCCTCCTACCTTAGATACAGCGACCAATTTATTTCAGAATTTATTCTTTAATTCTGAGAGGTATGACCTTTCTCGGGTAGGCCGATTGAAGTTGAATCACAAGCTAAATTTTGAGGCAAGCGAAAAGGTTAAGGCTAGGTCGCAAGTAGATGGATCTGAAGGGGAAGAACTCCCTTTGAGTGAACTCCTTACTCTACGGCCCGAGGATATTTTGGGTGCCGTAAAATACTTGGTGGATTTGAAGAACGGTTCCGATCCAACTAAGAGAGTTGATGACATCGATCATTTAGGAAATCGGAGGGTTAGAGTAGTAGGCGAGCTTTTGGAGAATCAGTACAGGATAGGACTCGTGAGAATGGAGAGGGCAATTAAGGAGAGGATGTCGCTTCAAGAAATTGAGACGCTAATGCCTCATGACCTCATTAATTCCAAGCCGGTTTCAGCAGTGATTAAGGAATTTTTTGGCTCGAGTCAGCTATCTCAGTTTATGGAT
>DKAI01000191.1 GCA_002450755.1 Deltaproteobacteria bacterium UBA6930 | reverse complement strand
GTGTCACAAACGAAGGCCTTGGAGTCGAATAAATCCCGTCGCATCCCCTTGGTTGTAAGCGTCACCATCGTCTTCAAATGTCGATAGATCCTCTGAATAAAGGGAAACGGGTGACCTTCGGCCCGTGACGAGGATATTGCCCTTATAAAGCTTTAAGCGAGCGTCTCCTGTGACATTCTTCTGGGATTCTGTAATTGCTGCCTTCAAGAAGTTTATCTCAGGGGAGAACCAGAAACCGTTATAAATCAACTCTGCAAATCGAGGAGACAGCCTATCGCGTTCGTGCATTACCTCGCGATCCAAAGTAATCGATTCAACCGCTCGATGAGCTACGAGCAGCAAGGTGCCACCGGGAGTCTCATACACACCTCTGGAACGAATGCCTACGAAACGCGTCTCCACCATATCCACGCGACCGACTCCGTTTTGCCCCGCGATCTTGTTGAGGTGAGCCAGTAGATTAGCACCAGTCATTTTTTCACCGTCAATAGCAACAGGAATGCCTTTTTCAAATGAGATAATAATCTCGGTCGAATAATCGGGGGCGGCTTCTGGAGAACTGGTAAGAATAAACATTGCCTCTTCAGGAGCCTTCCAGGGATCTTCCAATATTCCTCCTTCAAAGGATATGTGGAGGAGGTTGCGGTCAATCGAGTACGGCTTTGCCGCCGTGGCCTGTACGGGTATTTTGTGCTTCTTGGCGTATTCTATGCAGTCAGTTCGGGACCTAATATCCCAGGTCCTCCACGGAGCCACAACCGTGAGATCTGGTGCCTTAGCCCTGTAGGTGAGCTCGAATCTAACTTGATCATTACCCTTCCCGGTTGCTCCATGAGCAATCGCATCGCAGCCCGTCTCTTTCGCAACCTCTACCTGATGCTTTGCAATCACGGGCCGAGCCAATGCGGTCCCTAAAAGGTATGTGCCTTCATATACTGCATTGCCCTGTATCGCCGGAAAAACGTAATCTGATACAAATTCTTCTTTTAGATCCCGAATCACGCAATCAACAGCCCCAGTTGCTCGTGCTTTCTCCGGAAGACCCGCAAGCTCTTCTTCTTGGCCTACGTCGGCGCAGTAGGCTACGACCTCACACCCATATTCCTCTATGAGCCAGCGAAGGATGACCGAGGTATCAAGGCCACCGCTGTAGGCCAAACAGACTCGCTTAATCGATGTTTTAGACATGCTCTGAGGGTAACGAAGTTCGCCGGATCTGGGCGACGCCCCAAGTCACTTATAGAACCCTAGACAATAAATTTGCTCCCCGTCATAGCAGGGGACCAAGATATGAGGGGGTTTTAGCCCTCCCCATGTCTCAAAAGCCTACCAGGTGTTTCTCCAGTTGGAGTGTCATCACGAATCGTGACCTTTCCGTTTACTAGAACGTAGTGATAACCCTCGGCCCGCTGGACACGACGCCATTCGTCCCCCGGAAGATCTCGTGCGATTTCCATTGGCAAAACCTTCAAATTGTCAAAATCGTAAACCACCAAATCAGCTGGGGCGCCCTCGCGAACGGTTCCTCTATTTTTGAAGCCTGCACACCAAGAGGGAAGAGCGCTTAGTTTCCAATGGGCCTCTTCAAGACTCATCACTTCGTTTTCGCGAACCAGGCTCTCTATCGTTTCTGTTGGATACCGTCCCGCCGTAAAAAACTTTGTGTGTGCACCTCCATCTGAAACTCCAAGCAAAGTAAGGTCTGACTGCACAATTTCTGAAAGGTACGGGAGGCTACAGCCAATGGTCGTATAAAATTCTGTCTTCAAATTATCCGCGACCGCGAGATCGAGCATCGCATCTACAGGGTGTTTACCTTGGCGCGCTGCAACTTCTTTGATCTTAAGATTCTCAAACTCCTTAAGGTCTGAACTTTCCACGGACATGACAAAAATTTCCTCAAATGAATCGCTAATTAGACCCGAAGTGTCTTTTCTAAGACCCGATCGCCGCTCAGGATCGGCAAGCTTCTGTCGTTTTTCATCGACACTTCCAAGAGTAGCCTCACACCAGTCGGGATCATCATCCCAAAGGTTCCAGTCTTCAAACGTAAATACAAAGCCCGGATCCGTTGTTACCCCCTGGCCGTAAATACGCAGACCTTCCGTACGACACTTCTCAAGCCAATCGAGCTGATTGCGATGACGCTCCGGGAATCGATCGCTAGCCTGAATGACATTGAATAAAATCGGACGACCACTTACGCGGGCAAGTTCTTCGAAATGGTCCTGTGCAGTCTCGTTCTTACCGTCAGGGGACAGGAAGATAGACTGTATGAACCCCTCGTTCCTCTCGGCAAGAACCTTCCCAAAGGCAATACATGTTTCATCATGCATAATATCGGTCACCATTGGTGTACCGTCGTAATCCATTTGAACACTGTTAGGGCCGAGTCTTTGAGCAGACCATCCGCATCCACCTGCGTCCATACCTTCGTGGATGAGCCTACACATCTCCTTCGTCTCCGCATCGGTTGGTAGACGACCCGACTTTGCATCCTCCAGGCCCATTACCCATACCATGATGGGCGCCACTGGAACATAAGGCAAAAGGTTGATGCCTTTAGGTGTTCGGTCAATACTATCGAGGAATTCGGGGAAACTGGTCCAGTCCCAGGGCATTGCTGCCTTCATCGAAGCGTAAGGAATAGCTTCCACCCGCGTCATCGTAAGCATAGAGCGCTCACGGTCTTCAGGTCTTACCGGAGCGAAACCAAAACCACAATTTCCGATAACTGCCGAAGTTACTCCGTGCCAGCCTGAGATAGAGCAGTAAGGGTCCCAATAAATCTGAGCATCATAATGGGTATGAAGATCTACGAAACCAGGGGCAACAATCAACCCTTCCGCTTCGATAACCTCTTCCGCTTGCCCTTTCTCTAGGCGACCTATTTTGGCAATAACGCCATCCTTTATCCCGACATCGGCGCGATAACGTGGCAACCTAGTACCATCAACAATCATCCCATCTTTTATAACAAGGTCGAATTCCGACATTACTAGATCCTCCAAAAGCTTGTCACCCACGTTTCATGAGTCATCCCTGGTTTGATATCAACTCACAGGGATCACCGATCCGGGGTGCATACAAGAGTACTACGATCCGCCACCCAACCTCAATCCTGAATCACTCTGTGTTTTTCTATGAAGTCCAAATCAAGCTCCCAGCCAAATCCTGGGCGATCAGACAAGGCGAGATTTCCGTTCTCAAGCTCTGGCCGATTTGCAATAAGGTTCCACCAAATCGGGTCCCGATCCGGATGAAAACACTCTACGTATGTCCCATGGGGTATCGAAGCTAGAAGATGACTTGCAATTTGAGGTTCTTCGTGATGAGCCATTCGCACATCATATGTCTGGGCAATCGACGCCACTCTCCGCCACTCAGTCGGCCCGCCTGACCAAGACGAATCGAAGTTGCAAAAATCGATCGACCCCTCTTCCATCAAATCGCGACAGCCGCTCGCACTGAGTTCGCTTTGGCCCGCACAAATCGGTATTCGGGAAATCGCCCGGACGTCTCTTAGGGCCTTCCTGTCATTACTCCAGCGACATGGCTCTTCGAACCAAAGGAGGCCTAAGTCTTCTGTCAATTTACAAAATTCTACTGCCTCATGTGGGAGCCAAGCTTGGTTAGCATCTACAGCCAGAATAAATTCGTCACCAGCCACCTTTCGCATCTCCTTGACGCGCTTCGCATCTTCAACGGGAGTCAGCCCGCCTACCTTAAACTTGATCCCTGCTACTCCAAGTTGGCGAAGATCCTTATATTCCTTCTCAATGGTGATGCCCGAGTCGTAGTAGCCTCCGATAGCGATCATCGGCAATTGATTGACAAACCCTCCCCAAAGTCGCCAAAGAGGCTCCTCGTGATACTTGCCGATGGCATCCCAGATAGCGGCGTCTACCGCTGCACTCGCTACAAGCCCTATCCGTCGATCCCTAAGGATATCTGCCGTCACCGAACGTGATCTTTCCCAACAACGTTCAACGCTCCTAACATCAAGACCGGACACCTTCGGGAAAATCTCAGTTAAAATCGTCTTCTCAATATCGATCAAGCTTGAATCCTCATCACCAACGTAAGCTTCACCAACCAATCCACCGGCACAGTGCACACGACAGATAACTGTAGACCGATGGGTCATATGATAATTCGATCCTCGATAAATTCTTCCTAGTGGAACGCGTATACAAAGCGTCTCGATATGCTCCACTGCCAATTCTGAACTCATCTTCCTTACTCACTTCCTCCAGAACACTCAATAAAAACCAAAATTCTCGCTCTTAAGACTGCATGGTAAACGCGAAAAACCGGTTTTCTTTCAGTTCCCTGCAATTCGGGCTTTTCTGAGCAACTCAACTAAGTGTAATCTTATACTAGTCAGTATAAAACACGTGAGGAGTCTCGAATGGCAAGCGTAAATGTCCAAGAAGAAGTTTCTGCACCTGCTAACGAGGTTTGGAGCCTAATCTCAGATTTCGGTGGCATCCAGAAGTTCGCAAATCCGAGGTTTATCACTAAATGCGAATGCAATGGCAATACCCCTGGTTCCGTCCGGACAATAACCCTCGCGGATGGTGAGAAAATCCAGGAACGGCTTGAAACCTTCGAAAAAGAAACTTACCGCTTTAGTTATTCAATCTTGGGAGAGTGCTCTATACCAGTACAAGACTATTTAGCTACCACGAAAGTTACCGCGATTGATAAGAACAAATGTCAAATCGACTGGCAAAGTACATTCAATGCTGTCGGACCTGCAGAAGAGGCGGAAAAGATAATACGGGGTGTCTACACCGGTGGAGTGATCGGCATTCGAAAAGCTCTAGGTTTATAGGAATTTGGTAGATTCTGAAAAGCTGAAACTCTCTGAGCAATTTCGTATCAAAGGAGGACTATGATCGTTCAAAGCTCGGAAGAGGGACAGGTTCCATTTGTTATCAAAATGTCTGAACACACAGCGCTTGCCGGAAACCTCGCCAGGTTTTTTGGAAACAGCAGATTCGAGCCTATAAAACCGCGAGAGCCTATGCTTTTCGTCATAGACAACCACGACATAGGATGGAGAGAACTCGACGAAAGAGCACCCGCAGATCCGAAAACTGGCCTTCCTTATAATCTAGTCGAGACGCCCTTTGAAGAAATAATAAAGACAAGTTCACGTTCGCCTGAACGAAACTCTTCTGAACACGCCTACTGTGGTTTAATATCAAGCATGCACAGTTGGGGGTTATACAACGGTCGTTACGGCATGTCTGATCTGGTCTTACTTGACAATCTCGCAAGCGACAACAAGGTCGAGGCAAGCCGAATGCTTGACGGAGAGATCAGAAGGCAAACTGAACTAAAAGCTAAACTTGCCTCTGATCCAAAAACGGCAGGTTGGATCAAAAAAGAAAAACTGTTCCAGAACTATAAGCAATTACAATTTTTCGACACTTTGGCCCTTTATTTTAACTGTACTCACGAAAAGCACAGAACCAAAACCACTTTTTTGCATGTACCACAGACTAAAGACGAGGATGTCGAAGTGACTATTACCCCTAAAGGAAACGGTGATTATTCCTTCGCTCCCTATCCTTTCAAACAAGATAAAATAGATGTGGAATTTTCTGGAAGATATCTAGATCCAGCTAAGACTACAGGCGGTGAGGAGATCGGCGAGATCATAAAAAAAACGCCAATTGAAAAGCAGACTGTCAGACTAGTCTCATAGTTTCGGGCCAAAGTGCCTAGCGAAAAAAATTTAAAAATAGAGTAACAATGACGCTAAGAATCACACAAGTCACAATCGGGAAGACGATCGTCAGAGTATCTGATTGGTAGTGTAAATCTCCAGGCAGTCGACCAATGTTAAATTTCCGCAAAAAGGGGTATAACAATCCGGCAAGCAAAAAAAGCCCCCCAAGAAAAAAGAATATCTTCTGCATCTTGTCTGCCCCCTCTATTGTAAAAACAATAGCAGCCGACTAAGGGTGACTTTCCTTACGGCATGAGTAAACCCGCAAACAGTTAAACAAAAGGATCCTCTCCGCGTTTTATCTTCTCGAACACTGGGGCCATATCGGGTGGAAGCCAGTAAATTTCAGTGTATGAGCCGACAAGGTGAACTGTATCGAAATATGACCATCTACATTCCCCGAAACGGCCAGCCATTGCGACTTCAAATCCTTGATCGGAGAGGTGACGAAAGGCTCGATCGTATTCATCTCCGTCATCAAGCAAGTATCCAGTATGATGAAGACCTATTCCTCTAGTCTCCAACCAATCCTTATACACATTTTGTCCCGAAAGGTGCTTGCAAAGTTCGATCTGCATTTCGCCAGAATACGCGTAAGCAGCACTAAATTCGAAAGTACCAGGCTTTCCTTTATATATTTTTTCCGTTTGATCTTTAGTGATATTGTCCCAAACAAAAAAACGCTCAATCCCTAAAGACGATTTAAAAAAAGCCGCAGCTTCATCAAAATCGTGCACAACATAGGCGATTTGTTGAAGCTTCGAGCTTAAAAAACCAAGCGGGGGGCCGTCCGTCATAAATAAACCTCTTGTTCCGTCAAATATATAATCGAGTTATTTTTTGCCTGGATAAAGCATGCGAACGTTTTGAGTTTCCAAGTCGAGCAATTTAATAGTGCCGGGGTGTTCCCCGCCCAAACCACCATACTCGGACACGAGTAACCTTGTTTCTCCTGGAAGAACTTCAAAATCCTCCGGAGCAGCAAATCCGTCCATAAATGAGATCCCTCCGTCTGCCTCACAAGGTCCCGAAGGATCGATACATTTTTCGACTATCCCCAATCTCTCACCCGTGGCAGAACCCATATAGATTTTCGACCCCGCAAGCACTCCTACCGTTGCCAGACCAAAAGGAGGTCCTTCTCCTTCAGCAATATAGAAAGATTCGCCACTAAGAGGGTCAATGGACAATATTCCAAATGGTATCGGGCAAAAAGCCGGCTTCTTCCCCATGCACTCTCGGATGGTCGGAAGATCCGCTCGAATCGATGCCACAAGAAGCTGACCAGAAGGAGTCCAACTTATGTTATCTGGGGTTTGGACGTCGTCTACCTGCCACAACGTCTTCCCCGTTGAGAGATCAATTGCACGAACTTCCTGGCCCAGGCTATACGCAGCATACAAAACATCGCCATCGGGCGAGGTTTGAACTCCATTCGTAAGGATTCCATCGCTACCATCGATTTTTTTCCATCCGTTCTCGGAATTCCAAGAAAGAGCGTATCCCGTCGGCTCACCGTTTGTCTGTCGAGAAAGTAATTCCTCAGCGGATATCCCACGCTTCATCATATGACTTGCAATAAACCCTCCGTCCGGAAGATTGGCGACATCATTAAACCAAATACTCTCCGGAGCAATCACACAGCCACGCCATTTTAGTGAAGGGACGTCTCCGCCTACATCGATCAGCTCAAAGATTTCAATTGACTCTCGTAATCCGTGATTCACAACGAGAAGACGGTCCGACCCGCTTCCCGCTACATCAAGACCAAGATGGATACCGTGGGGTGCGAAAGCCTCACCAAGTTCTTGGGTGCAATCCGGATCACCCCAAAGAGCAATCTCAGCTTTTTGACCACAGCTCGTCAAAAGTGCCCCTATTAAAACGATTAACCAAACGTAAAATAATTTCTTCACAGTTATTTACTCCCGTACATAAAGATTACACCCGAACGAGGTACATTTGGAACAGTAATCGAAGGAAGATCTAGTGAGCAGTTCTGACCAAAGATACTCACGCAAGCAGCGATCGACTGGACTTAGCTATAGAACCAAACTGTCTCAGGGTCTAGGTGCCATCCCGGACACCATCAAAAACTGGGTTTTCAACACATTTACGCTCCTTTTTTATAACCAGATTCTCGGAATCGACGCAGTTCTCGTCTCCATAGCTCTCGCAGTCGCAATTGTTATAGATGCAATATCGGACCCACTCGTAGCATCCTACTCGGACAATTTATCGACTCGCTGGGGGCGTAGACATCCCCTAATGCTTTTTTCCTCTCTACCGCTCGGTGCCGCAATGTTCGGTATTTTCTCCCCACCTGACTCGCTCTCACCCGAAGGGCTTCTCATTTGGCTTTTGTTTTTCACGATCCTCGTTCGAAGCCTGATGACTTTGTTCTTTGTCCCCTGGGCGGCAATTGCCGCAGAACTCTCCGATGATTATGACGAAAGGACTTCACTCATGTCATTTCGGTTTGGTGTCGGGTGGATTGTCGGAGTCAGCTTCCCTTTCGTCGTGTTCACTTACTTAATGCCGGGAACTGAAATGCAACCAGTAGGACAGTTGAACGCCAAGGGATATCCGATAATGGCAAGTTTTGCTGGTATTCTTATGACTTGTGGTGCTCTCTTGACAACGCTTCTGACCGTAAGAGAAATACCATTCTTAAGAAAGCATACTGCAAAGCAGAAATCCTTTAGGCCATCTCATACTATCAGTGATATAAAACTTTCTCTAGAAAACCCTCACTTTTCATTAGTTTTTGTCGTTGTTCTTTTGTCCTCTGCAATTACAGGAACAATAGTAAGTCTTAACGTCTACATGTGGACCTACTTCTGGGAACTTACAACCGCCGACTTGCGTTGGTTCCCGATTGCGGCGATTGGAGCCGTCGGCGTTTTACCGCTGATTGGAAAATTTCAAAAGCGATGGGACAAAAAGGAAATCCTTTTGACATGTTCGATCGTTAGCCTTATTGAAGGACTTCTGATCATAAATTTCCGGTTTCTTGAGATTCTGCCAGAAAATGGGACCACAGGATTACTCGTAACGCTTGTCGGAGTGGGAATTTTCTCTGCAGCAATTGCGGTCACCCAAGGAGTTCTAGGCGCATCCGTTATTGCAGACATCCTTGACGAACAAGAGCTACGAACAGGTTTGCGCCAGGAGGCGATGTTTAATGCTGCCTTATCATTTTGCGGGAAAGCAGTTTCTGGAATAGGCCTGATACTAGGCGGGCTGATCATTAACCTCATCGGATTACCAGCAGGAATAGACCCTGCTGAAGTACCTGCAGAAACCGTAAAGAAACTGGGTGTGTTCGCAGGGGTGGTACTCCCCCTTTTCTACCTAATCCCGATTGCCTTGTGGCGAAGGTACGAAATTACGCGAGAGGTACACGCGAACATTCAGAGGTCCCTCGCCTTGGAGAGACAAAGATGAGGCCGTAAATAATTCCCGGCCTCTCAATGCCAAATACTCGTAACCTACGAAATATACTTTGCGTATTCGTCAAGTTTGGGCAAAACATCCTCGGCCCCTGCAGGCGGCAGAGGAAGAATAACCCGTTTAACACCGAGATCCTCAAGTGGCGCAACCGAACTCTCATCAAAAACAAGTCCGAAAAATACGCCCAGCTCAATTTCAGAAATGTCACGACCGATTGCATCACAGGCTTTTTTCAACTCTTTCAATCCTCCTTCAATATCGTGCATTCCTCCACCGATCGGCATCCACCCCTCGCAGAATTCTGCCACGTGTCCGGCGGTCTTCGGTCCCAAAGCGCCTCCCATAATCACTGGCGGGTGGGGAGTTTGAGCAGGCTTTGGCCATGCCCAGCTCTTCTCGAATTGGATGTGGTCTCCATTGTACTCTGCCTCTTCCTTGGTCCAGAGTTCCTTCATCAATAGTATACTTTCGCGCGTCACGTCTCGTCTGGTCGAAAAATTTACACCGTGGTTCCCTAATTCCTCTTTATTCCAACCGTATCCGATACCAAACAAAAATCTGCCATCTGAAAGAGTGTCCAAGGTTGCAACTTCCTTAGCCAACCAAACTGGGTCCCGTTGAGGAACCAATGTTATCCCCGTACCGAGCTTCAACTTGGTAGTTACTGCCGCGCAAGCACCTAAAGCTACGAACTGATCATGAGTCCTCCAGTACTCCTCAGGAAGTGGTGGAGCGCCCTCTCGACCACCCCACGGAGTCTTGCGACTCGTCGGGATATGACTGTGCTCCGGAAACCAAAGCGATTCAAAACCTCTGGCTTCAGATTCCTTCGCGAGTTGAATAGGGTTAATCGCCTTGTCGGTAGGGAAAATCAGTACTCCAAAGTCCAAAATAGTCTCCTTCGTCCTCCTTCAGAGGACGGTCTGTAGAGGGGGCTCCTCGTTGTGTCTTTCGAGTTTTCGATGGTAACTCAAGATCCGGTGATGATCGCAACGTAATACACTATTCGCACTGAAAAATTAGCGACGAGAGCCTAAGCCCGTAAGTGAATCTCCCTTAGTATCGGCTGAAGCGCAGCAATTGTCTCCTGAGTCGTCGGTTCGAGACAAATCTGGACGTGAGAAACGCCACAATTTCGGTAGTCCAAGAAACGTTCGGCTAACTCCTCAACTGAACCAGAAAGGGGGACCAGTGGACCCGCCCCTTCAAGCTGATCGACGGGAAGTCGATCCCACCAGGGATCGGCCGTTGAGTCTGCCATCAGCACAGTAACAGTACGTTTCATTGAGGAAGGATCTCTTCCCCCTTCAAGGCAAGCACGGTCAAGATTTTCTGAGTGTGCTTTATAGCCTTGCACGTTATTGTGAATATCGTCGTAGTAAGCATTCCACATATCTGCATAGCGTACCGCGAGACCGAGCATTCGCGGTTTGGTTGAGCCAATCAGGATTGGGGGCCCAGTCTTCCGAGGACCTCGCGGTTTTAACTCACATTCCCTTGCGGAATAAAAGCGACCCGAGAAATCAATTTCTCCATTCCTGATCAATCCGTGGATGATCTGAATGGCTTCTTCAAAGCGACTAACTCGATAATCGAAGGGAAAACCGAAGGCATCATATTCCAGTTGGTGGTACCCGGCACCGAGGCCTAAAATCAATCGCCCGTCACTTATCTCCTCAACGGTGTCGACCATTTTCGCCAGTAAAGCCGGGTTTCGCCAACCAATTGCTAATACCAATGTGCCAAGTTCAACCCGACTAGTAGCCTCAGCGAGAGCAGATAAGAGGGACCATACTTCCCAGCAACCTCGACCTTGCTCCTCTCCCTCCAATCGATATAGCAGGTGATCACTAATCCACAGGGAATCCAAACCGATTCCTTCGGCGGTCTGGGACATATCTCGAAGTTCGACCCAGCTCCGCACTCCAGGCCCTCTCATACCCTCAATCTGAGGCAACTGAATACCTATTTTGAATGAATCTTTGGTCATTTGATCCTCTCGGTTTTCCTATTATGCTCTCAGAGTATCACCGAATACCCTTCGAAGGTTGGTTTCCGAAGGAGATTTGTTACGAAAGAAATTAGTGGTCTCGTTATCCAACCAATCAATGGCGGTCTGCAGAATCCCATTGCTGAACCACAAAGGACTTAACGACCCGGTCTTTAAGATAAAGCTCCAGACCCACAAGCGAAGACTTGGACCTGTTTCGATCGCCTTCTCTCTTTTCCACCTCGGCCTGAACCATATCCTCGTGATTGATCCTTATAAATAAAAAAACTTAAAGCAATGGGCGAGAAGTTTGAGCTCGCCTAACATCTATCCTGAAGCAAAAAAGCCAACGGGAAAAACAACTTATACGGGAGTACCACTCCAATGAGCCAAAATACGGACCTCGCACTTTCTGATCTAAAGATTCTTGACCTGACAAGGGCCGTTGCGGGACCGACGTGCACCCGAATGCTAGTTGAAATGGGTGCGGAAATTATAAAAATAGAACCTACGCCCGACGGTGATCTAGCACGAGCCATTTCTAACTTTAGAAACAACCGCAGTCTCTATTTCATGCAGCAAAACCGAGGAAAAAAAGGACTTTGCATAGACCTTAAGGACCCGCGTGGTGTTGCCCTCGTAGCAGAACTCGTTTCCCAAGTTGACGCGGTCGTGGAGAATTTTCGTCCCGGTGTTATGGATGCAATCGGCTTAGGCTATGAGGCTCTCTGCAAGCTCAAGAAAGACATCGTACTCTGTTCAATCTCTACTTTTGGTCAAACCGGCCCGTTAGCTAAAACTCCCGGATATGACTTTATCGCGCAGGCCTATTCGGGAATAACTTCTATGGTAGGCGAACCCGATAAAACTCCGGCCTTGACCGGTGCAGCGATAGGAGATTGCAGCACCGGCGTCCACGCGGCACTAGGGATTCTTGCGGCTCTTCGAAGACGGGATCGACTCGGTGTTGGCGACCACTTAGATGTTTCGATTCTAGATGCCTACTATGGCTATCACGACGCTAATGTCCACGCATACAGTGGCTCGGGAGGAGAAATTAAACCAACTCGCCAGGGATCCCATTTTGGCTTCGTTGCACCCGCCGGCGTGTTTAAGGGAACTGAAGGATACGTGGTGATCATGGCATTCTTACACCATTGGCCAGACTTATGCCGCGCGATGAAACGAGAGGACCTGATCGACCATCCGAATTATTGTGACGAATCTGTCCGACTGCCCCGACGCGATGAAATTACCAAGATCATGGAAGACTGGCTCCAAACATTCCCTGATATAAAAAGTGCCGTTGACGTAATGAAAAATAATGACGTTCCTTGTGCCCCTGTTCTTTCCGTTGCAGATACAACGAAAGATTCCCACATGCGTGAACGAGGGACGGTAAGAACAGTAAGCGATCCGCTTCATGGAGAGGTAGATATCCCTGGGATGCCGATCAAGTGGAAACATCATCCAAACAACATCCCTTTGGACGCACCAACCTTAGGTCAACACAACGAGCAGATCTTAAAGGAACGTCTCGGAAAGACTGCCGAGGAAATCAATGAGTTACGGCAGGAAGGCATAATTCTCGAAAAAAACATATGACGTCAACTTTTTCCGATTCTCGGGCACGAAAACTATTTAGATAGCGGGAGAGAACGTGGAATACGGTCTTCATTTTGGCACACGCCGAGTTGCAGGTACTCCGGAGGGGATTAGGGAAGTTTCAACTCACTGCGAGAATCTCGGTTTCCGTCACTTCGGATTAAGCGATCATATCGTAATACCTAAGACTATAGATTCAAGGTACGAATACCATGAATCGGGAAACCATCCGACAACAGGTTCTGGTTTTTGCCTAGACTTGTTAACAACTTTGACATTCGTCGCAGCAGTGACTAACAGAATTAGATTACTCACATCTGTAATGGTTCTTCCCTATCGTCCTGCATTATTGACAGCAAAAATGCTTGCTACCGCAGATATTCTTTCCAAAGGTCGCATCACCGCTGGTGTAGGCGTCGGTTGGATGGAAGAAGAGATGATTGCCCTCCAAACGCCATCGTTTAAAAATCGCGGTAAAGTTTCAGACGAGTTTATTGCTGCCTTCCGAGACCTTTGGTATTCGGCTGACCCGCGGAGTGAAACGGAGAATGTAAAATTCAAGAATCTTTTCTTTGAACCAAGGCCGATTCAAACTCCTCTTCCAATTTGGATTGGTGGAGAAGGCCCAGCAGCACGGAAAAGAGCTGGGAGGATAGGAGATGGCTGGTACCCCGTTGCAAAAACTTTCTCAATTGACCTCGATACTCCCAGCCTCCTTAAAGAAGGAATTCAAGAAGTTCGAAACCATGCAGAAAATAGTGACCGAAATCCTGATACGTTGGAAATGGCTCTCTACGTGCCCTGGTACAAAGTAGGAGAGCCTCGAAAAAGAAAAGACGGAAGTCGGTTACGATTTACGGGGTCGACTGAAGATATTATCCAAGATGTTTGTGAGTTCGAGGAGGTCGGTCTTCAACATTTAGTTATAGGATTCGAAACAGAAATCATCGCAGATGCGAAGGAACGGATATCTCAGTTTTCCGAGCAAATTGCCGGAAAGATCACCTCCATCCGCTCGTGAATAGCCTGCTATGAAGCTCTTTGAGGGATAGTCCGACCTAGTCCATCAAACAGATTGAGCATTCTCTCGCACCATGACGCAATGGGATCACTAGACTCAAACAAGGAATGCTTCGAAGTACCACGAATCCACTGGAAAGTACCAAAGGCAATATAGTCAGCGACATGTATTGAGTCGCCTCCGAGGTATTCATTTCGTTCAAGCATTGCCCTGAGAGGCGCAAAGCTCTTTTCCATCGGTCCAAGGAATGTTTCTCTTGCATCAGCCAAAGCTTCAAGGGTCATACCAAAACGACTCTCGCGGCTCTTCCTGAAATAATCACGGTCGTTTTGATCGATAACAGAAAACACGTCAGGCATACAGACTGGAGCCACAGCAGGATGCACTGTGTTATCAAACCAATCCTTAACGAATGCTCCGTAAAGACGATCGCTTTGGGAAGGAAACAACAGCGACTTTTCAGGATATGCTTCGTCCAAATAATCCAGAATTGCCCAAGAGTCCCGTACAATCTCCTTACCATCTTCAATGACGGGCACAGTCTCTCCGCCAGAGTGAGAAATCCTAGGTTTATCCAAAAATCTCCAAGGGATTGTCTCGCAAGGGAGACCCTTATGAGCAATGGCCATTTTAACGCGCCAACAATAAGGGCTGAACCTCAAATCTGGATCAGCGCCAGCAAGGTCGTACAATTTAATTTCAGCCATTACGTCAATCGACTCCTTTAATCTAAATCAAAAGTATCGTAGCCGTTCTGCGCAACCTCATCACAGACTTGTCGGTGATAAGGTGCACCCCCTACGTAATTTAGAAAGACACGTTTCTTGCCAGGAATATTTGATCCCATAAACCAGGAATCAATATTGGTAAGAAGCGTCTTATCCGCCGATTCGAGCGCATGCTCAGCCCAGGAGTCTTCAGCTGCTTGTTTGGCTTCCAAACGCGTATAACCATGCTCCCGCATCCAACTCATACAGTCAGTGATCCATTCAACATTTTGTTCCAGACATCTTGGAATGTTACAAAAGCTAGACGTATTGTGAGGACCGCCCGTTATGAACATATTGGGGAAACCAACAGCGCACATCCCCAAGTAAGCAGTAGGAAGCTCATCCCATTTATCTTTTAATGATGATCCACCCTCACCACGGATATCGATCCTGTTTAAGGCTCCAGTAACTCCGTCAAAACCAGTAGCAAAAATCACGACGTCAAATTCATATGCTGAACTACTCGTCTTTATGCCCTTTTCAGTAAAGCACTCGATAGGTGTTGACTTGAGATCAACCAAATGCACATTACTCTGATTGAATGCTTCGTAATAGCCACTCTCCATTGGAGGCCTTTTGGTTCCAAAAGGATGGTCCCTTGGAGTTAACATCTCTGCCACTTCCGGATCGTCTACACGCTCTTGTATTTTTTTTCGAATGAACTCCGACACTTCTTCATTTGCCGCCTCATTGGTTAACACATCGTTGAAACCCGACAGCCAAAAGGCGAAACCTTTGCCCTTCCATAATTCTTCGTAAAATTCTTGTCTCTCTTCGCTAGAAACATCAAACGTTGATCGCTCATCAAATTGATATATGAAGCCACCAAACGATTGTTTGCACTTCTCGAAAATTTCCGATTGGCGAGCTTTAAAGTCTCTCTGCTCTTCTTCTGTGATGAGGCTATTCCTTAACGGCTTGTTGTAGTTCGCAGTGCGCTGAAAAACTGTAAGATCGCCAACATTTTTTGCAATTTCCGTAATCATTTGCACCCCGGTTGCGCCAGTGCCAATCACTCCAACTCGCTTGTCACTCAAATCCACAGGCTCTCGGGGCCAATCTGAAGTGTGCCACGTCTTCCCTTTAAACGAATCCAAACCTTTAAACTCGGGAACGAAAGGTGCCGATAGGCAACCCGTTCCGTGGAGCAAAAATGATGCCTTGGCACAACTCCCACTCTCCGTTTCAACACACCAACTCCTGTCATTCGAGTCATAAACCGCCGAGGAAACACGTGCGTTGAACTCTATGTCTTTTCTAAGGTCAAATTTATCGGCTACGAGGTTCAAGTAGCGCAGTGTCTCAGTCTGAGGAGAAAAATGTTCAGTCCACTCCCATTCATCGAGAATCTCCTGGGACCAGGAGTAGCCGTAGCTGTAACTCTCTGAGTCGAATCGAGCACCCGGATAGCGATTCCAATACCACGTGCCACCCACACCCGTACCCGCCTCAAATGCTCGAACTGTAAACCCGAGCTTTCGAAGGCGATAAACGAAATACATCCCCGCAATACCGGCGCCGACAACAATCGCATCAAATTCTTGGGTGTCTTTTGAATCCATTTCACAATCTCCAATTTCTAAATCCCGATACACCTTGTCAAGTCGTTTCAGGATGACTCAACTGATTAGTAACGCATAAAGGCTAGGCAGTCGCTTTTTCTGAGTTTCAGTGCGAAGCAAACGCCCTACTGGAAGCTCTTACTTTTGAAAATGAATTTACTGCTCAATGAGCTTGGTTTACAATATCTGGAGCAAAAGAAATGAGAAAATTTCTTAACCAGGCCCATAGGACCCTGAAAAGCTTGAGAAATTTCCTTCTGGAGTTTTTGCAATCAATTAATATTAGCTTCTGGAATTTTTTATTTCCTTGAGGGAACCAATGCTGACACTTCACCATGCGCCTAATTCTCGTGCCGGACGAATCGTCTGGTTGCTTGAAGAACTCGGACTCGATTACAAACTCAATCGGATGGAGTTCAGTCCCAAGGCTCTCAAATCTGATGAGCACCGGGCGAGGCACCCATTAGGTCGCGTTCCGGTACTAGAAGAAGATGGAACGACACTTTACGAATCGGGCGCCATCGTGGAGTACCTCGTTAGGCGACATTCGGATGGTTCCTTAATTCCCCCCCATGAATCATCGAGTTTTCCCGAATACCTGCAGTGGTTTCACTATTGTGAAGGGATGGTTATGCCCCCCATCAACACGATCATCGTTCAAACGATACTGCTCCCTCCAGAAAGAAGGGACAACACTGTACTAGGTCAAGCTCAACGGCTTCTGGGGAAATCGCTGAAGCCTGTCAACGATGCTCTTTCGAATCGCGAATATCTGATCGGATCATTCTCTGCCGCTGACATCATGCTCGGCCATTCACTTTATATGTCAAATCGGCTGGACTGTGTAGATGAAACTATGGACCAAATCAAACGCTACATAGGAAACCTCGAGAAACGTCCAGCATTCCAAAAAGGAATCTCAGCTTAGCGTTCCTAGTTAGTTGAAGCTTTAGAGAGAACAGGGATCCAAAGATGTCTAATGGTTTAGAAAACAATAACTCCAGCATGTATCCAGAAACTCTCGACGCCCTCGTAATAGGTGCTGGGGTCACTGGTATCTATCAGCTCTACCGTCTCCGAGAGGCAGGGATTAATGCAAAAATTTTTGAGGCCGGTGGCGGAGTTGGGGGCACATGGTACTGGAATCGCTACCCGGGTGCTCGTTTTGATTCGGAGAGTTGGACATACGGATACAGTTTCTCAGAAGAGCTCCTTCAAGAATGGAGCTGGAAAGAACACTTCTCTGGACAACCTGAAAATGAAAAATACCTCAACTACGTGACAGACAAGTTTAAGCTTCGTGATCGCATCTGTTTCAATGAACGTATTAAGGCCGCTACTTTTGATAATGAGTCAAATACATGGCAAGTAGAATCCGAAACCGGACGCTGCGTTACAACTAAGTATTTAATTGCAGCGGTTGGCATATTATCAGCCACTCACATGCCAGAAATCGACGGAATTCAAAGTTTCAAGGGACAGTCTTTTCACACGTCCAGATGGCCACACGATCCCGTCGATTTCTCGGGAAAAAAAGTCGGCGTAATCGGCACCGGAGCGTGTGCAGTTCAACTGATACCCCACGTCGCGAAAGAGTGCGGACACTTAACCGTATTTCAAAGAACGCCTAACTTCTGTGCGCCATTACATAATTCTGAAATCGACGATGAAACTCAGCAAGAAATCAAATCTAAATATCCTGAAATTTTCAAGCGATGTAATGAAACAATCGCTGGATTCATTCATGAAGCGGACCCTCGCTCTACATTCGACCTCAGTGAAAAGGAACGCGAAGAGTTTTATGAAGACATTTGGTCCCAGCCAGGTTTCAAGAAGTGGTTTGGGAACTTTCGCGACTTGATGACAAATAGAGAAGCAAATGAAATTTATTGTGAATTTGTGCGAAAAAAAATTAGAGAACGAGTCGACGATCCAGTCGTAGCGGAAATGCTTTGTCCAAAAGACCATCATTTTGGCGCAAAGCGAATACCTCTAGAAACTAATTACTACGAATCGTACAACCGTGAGAATGTTCGACTGGTCGATGTAAAAAATGATTCGATACAAGAAATACTGCCTAACGGACTGAGAACCGCTAAGGAACATTACGAGCTTGACATCATCATATATGCAACGGGTTTTGATGCGATTACTGGCGAACTAACGCGAATGGATATACGAGGGTCTGCCGGAAAGACCATTCGAGAGCATTGGAAAGAGGGCCCGAAAAATTACATGGGGCTACAGACGTCTGAATTCCCCAACCTTTTCATAGAAAACGGAGCAGTATTTTGCAATTTCACTAGATGTGCGGAAGTTACAGCAGAGTTTGTAAGTAATTGCATTGTTCATATGAAAGAAAACAATTTGAATCGAATAGAGGCTACCAGTGAGGCCGAAAGAGAATGGGGAGATCATTCCAATCACCTCATACGTAACATGCTTACTTCCGATGTTAATTCATGGTTTTTTGGAACTAATATTCCAGGTAAAGCTCAAGCATTTTTGTTTTACGCCGGGGGTGGCCCCGCTTACCGAAGCAAATGCGACGAAGTCGCCGCAAACAACTACGACGGTTTTAAACTTAGCTAGAACAATACTCCTTGAGGATTACGGATGGTTAGACTTTCAGAAACGGACGAGGGCCTAAAAAAACATCTCGAAGACCTGAATTGCGGAGTTTACGAAACGACGCCTTGGGTATCCGCCCCTTCCTTAGATCAATGCAGGGTTGCAATTATTTCTACCGCCGGGTTACACCTAAGAGGAGATCGCCCCTTCGAAATCGGCGCCTCCAATTACCGTATAATCGAAGGGCAGGTGATGAGCAAAGATTTGGTCATGAGCCATATCTCGTCAAATTTTGACCGCACTGGCTTTCAAAGAGATATTAACGTGGTCTTTCCGATTGACCGACTCAGAGAGTTAGCATCCCAGGGCATTATTTCTTCCGTAGCTGATTATCATTATTCTTTCATGGGAGCGACTGATCCACGAAAGATGAGTACCGCTACTTCGGAATTGATACATCTTTTCAAAAAGGATCAGGTAAACGTCGTCCTCCTATCACCCGTCTGACCACTTTGCACGCGCGCCGTGGGCGGGCTAGCACATCAAATCGAAGAAGGCGGTATAGCAACGACTCAAATCAGCCTAGTACGCCTCCATACCGAAAAAATAAGACCTCCCAGAGCCCTCTGGGTTCCCTTTGAACTTGGAAGACCCTTTGGTCCTCCAGATGACAAAAAATTTCAAATGTCTGTATTGAATAGTGCCCTTGAATTACTAAAAAGAAACCGCGGGCCCGTTTTGGAAGACTATCCTTACGATGCACCGATTTCTAGCGACGAAGGTCTTGATTGGGTATGTCCATTAAACCTTGGAAGCGTCAACCAGCCAACCGATGAGATTGAATCAATAAGGCATGAAATTAACGAGGAAATCGCACGCCTCCAACCATGGTATGACCGAGCGGTCGTAGCTCGGGAGCGAACGACCTTCGGAATAAGCGGGTTGAATACAAGTTCAATTACGAATCTTTTCATGAGTATGCTTCAAAACGAACTACCTAAGAGTCCTAGGAAGGGCGTACCTTTGGTTGAAATGTTACGCCTTTCGGCAGAAGATATTAAAGCTTTTTATTTAGAGGCGATCTCGGCACAGCCCGGTGGCTTATCGGGAGCCGAACTTCGACACTGGTTTTGGACAAATACCGCAACAGCAAGGGTCCTTCGTCGAATTGCTGACAAATTAACTGAAGAAAGTGACCCTGATCTTCAGTTGGCAGGAAATATTCTTCTAGTACCTCGAGCAGAGTCATAATGTCGAAATAGGTTGGATTAATTTCGCCTTTGCTTGACGTAACTAACAAGGTCCGGTTAATTCTTGACATCCGAATCATTGCAAATTGAACACTTAGACTTGGAATCTAAAGAGGAGACACGTGAAAGAAAACACAACTATGGGTGCTATAAATGCGGACGTTTACGTTCTCGAACCTTCTACTCTTTAGGATACGTACTTTAAAGATCTATTGGGCTTAAAAAATTATGATGAGGCTGCCAGTGTTTACGAATACCTATTCTAAATTGCCAGAGCACTTTTTTCAGAGAGTTTCTCCCGAAAGGTTTAGCGATCCTAGGTTAATTTGTTTCAATAGTCAGTTGGCAGAGGAGATTTGCAAAGAAGCGAATAATTTCTCCCAATCTGATTTGGCGCAAATATTTTCAGGGCAAAAAATTCTTGAAGGATCCGAGCCTCTGGCCATGGCCTATGCTGGCATGCAGTTTGGTCATATGGTTCCGCAGTTAGGAGATGGCCGAGCACAACTACTAGGGGAAATTTCAGGTTACGACATTCAATTAAAAGGCTCGGGACGAACAAAGTTCTCAAGAGAGGGTGACGGACGCAGCGCCTTGGGTCCTGTGATTCGTGAGTACCTGGTAAGCGAAGCCATGCACGCTTTAGGTGTGCCCACCACACGCGCCCTGTGCGCCGTGACCACAGGCGAAAAAGTCTATCGGCAATTCGGTTACGAACCTGGAGGTATCTTCACAAGGGTGGCTAGTAGTCATTTGCGTGTGGGTACCTTTCAATACTTTGCCATTCGCGATGACTTAAGCGGCATTAAGACTTTGTTTAATTACACTTTAGATCGTCATTATCCAGAGCTCAAAAGTTTGTCTAATGATCGGGCCAAAGCCATAAACATGGTCAACAATTTGATCGAAAGACAAGCTAATCTCATAGCCCAGTGGATGTCTTTCGGCTTTATTCATGGTGTGATGAATACAGATAATTTTTCGGTTGGGGGCATCACTATTGACTATGGTCCTTGTGCCTTTATGGACGACTTTCAGTTTGATAAAAGCTTTAGCTCCATAGATATTCGTGGACGATACTCTTTTGATAACCAGGTGCCGATTGCTCAATGGAATATTTTGCGCTTTGTCGAGAGCATCTTGCCCTTGATTGACACAAATCAAGAAAACGCCATCAAGATCATAGAGAAAGAAATAATTCCAAAGTTAGATTTGTTTGAGGACAAGCGTGATCAGATCATGGCTAGAAAGTTGGGTATTACTGATTACCAAAATGAGGACAAAAAGTTAACGAAGCTATTTCTTACTTACCTCGAAAACAATAAAATGGATTTCACGATGGCTTTTAGAAACTTGCCACTGCTGTTCAACGGTGATGATCGGTTATATAAAAAGTCGCCGGATCTAGAAACTTTCCTAGGCCTGTGGAAAAAGCGCGTAAGGAAACTGGATGACTTGAATCAGATAAATCCAATTTATATTCCCCGCAATCACCAAGTGCAGCGGGTAATCGATGGAGCTTATGAAAATCAATTTGAAAAATTTCACGAAGCCCTAAGCGTTTTTACTCAACCATTTAAAGAAGATCCGGATCTGAAAGACTGGTCGCTGCCACCAAAACCAGAGGAGCAAATAAAAGAGACCTTTTGTGGGACATAGTTTGCAGTCGTGAAGGCGGTGAGAATCGAATCCGCATCTATGTGTGTGAGAGTCATTCAGTTTTATCCAAGGCGCTCAGCCATCAGATATTTCTGGCAAATCAACGAGCTTACGGAACTCTTCTACCACAGATTCGCCGAACCTCGAGGACAATTCTTCGGTAACGGCTGACGGGACATCGACATCATCGCGCTCATTAGGGTCTCCGTTTATCACTGTTAAAAGAACCGCTCTTTTCTTATCGCTAGCATTTACGAACCCTCTATAAACTTCAGGAGGACACGAGAAAGTATCCCAGGCACCTAATTTAACTTCATGCTCACCTCGCGGCTCGCCCATCCGAAATGTAATCTCGCCTTCAAGAACTACAAAGGTTTCAAAGGTCTTGTTATGTGCGTGGAGGCAGGGACCTTGGTTCGGAGGAAGAATAGAGATATTCATGGCCATCCCCTTCGCACCCACAATCGCACTTCTGTCTCCAAATGGATTTTTCGAATCTTCCATGATAACTGGCATAAGAGAACGAGCAAAGACGACATCCATTGCTCCCTGCGACACAATCGATCGATCAATCGGGATATTCATCTCTTTTAAATCTTCAAATCGTGCGAGCCGCGAAGTAATTTCCTCTTCAGTCATAGTTCGCTTTTTTTGAGCCAATTTCTAGTTCCCCCACAGTTTTTCTGACGCAATTTTTGCACCTTCAGAAAGAGCCTCGAGTTTGGCCCAAGCCACATCATTGGCCACCATGACATATCCAGCAAAGGTGGAGAACCCACAATCCGTACTCGCGACAACTCTCTCGCGATCACCAACAATTGAAACCACATCCAAGATGCGATTTGCAACAACTTCGGGATGTTCTAAATAATGGTAAGTAACATCGATGCACCCAGGAAAAAGCAAGTAGTCTTTCGGGGGAGCATATTTACGAAAAAGCTCCGTCTCATGTGAATGTCTTGGATTAGCACTGGCCCATGAAAGCCCTCCTACATTCGCCTTATAGAGCAGAGGGAGAAGCACCTCTAAATCTATGTCGTCAATATGGGGACCCTCCCAATTTCCCCAACAGAGGTGCAATCGAACTTTTTCGGGCGGAATATTCACAAGAGCTCTATTCAATGCATCCACATGAAGTTCCATCCGCGACATGAATTCACCTATAGGTCGGTCTAAAAACATAATTTGACGTTCAAGAGCTAAGTCCGGAGCATCCAACTGCAAAACATGTCCACGAGAAACGATCAGTTCGTACTCTTTTCTTAGTTCCTCGGCGAGAGCGTAAACGTACGCTTCGTCAGTCACGTAATCAGGGTTTTTTTCATCTCGAAAAAGGCTGGTTGATAAAATACCTGGAGTGACAGCGGTAATAAACGTCTCGCGAAAATCGGGATTTACCTCCCCAAGCGCTTTCTCGAACATATCGAGCTCTTGAATAACTTGTCCATCATTATAACTGACGGCACTTACACATTGAGGTGAAGGCCACAGCGTTGCTGATTTTGAAACATCTTCAGCGGTTACACCTGCACGTTTTGCTACCAGCGCCGCATAGTCTGGAAACTTTGCAAAATCTGTAACGGTGCCACGATTCGAATGCCCAGAGAACCCACCCAACCTATCCTTCGCGTAAATCGAAAATCCGACCCTTGGAATCTCACCATTCCCACCAATGTCAACACCACTGTTGGCCTGCTTTCGGACTGCCTGAACGGTATCTCTAAATGCAAGCTCATTAAATTCTGATTCGTTGATTTTCTCTCCTCCTTCTCGCTTGGCTATTAATGCCAAAAGCTCGTCGGATCGAGCAAGACTTCCAACATGAGTAGTAAGAATACGATCGTCGCTTCTCTGCATTTCGACCTCTCTTAGAATTAACTAAATGATGAAGGTGAATCATATAAAGTTTTTCACAAACAACAAAACCAAGATATGGTGGAGGCGGCGGGAATCGAACCCGCGTCCGCATAGCTTCCGACTGCCGCGTCTACGTGCGTAGGCTTCGTTCAGTTTCGACAACACCAATCACGACGCCAAGAGCAGTGTTATCTAGGCCGACATGTTTTTTGCCACCGGTTACGGTCTGCCAGCGACCAGCAGCGAGCCTCCTAAATGACGCCCGCTAGCCCCTAGGAGACGTCAGGGACGGACGTCGCTGTCTTAGCTTCTAACTAAGCAGCGAGTGCGTAATTATCGTCGGCAGTTATATGCTACCAACAGTGCCACCTATTTAACGAGGAATGTGACAACCTCGGCACGCAGCGAAAGCCATCGACTACCCGTCGAAGCCGATCGCCCCCAAAGAACTATAGAGCTTAAGCATAAATCCCTTTTCAGCAAACTAAAACATCAACTTACTTGTGAATTGGAGTCGAAGGCTGACAAAGTCGCCTACCGTAGGCCTCATTGAGCTTAAAATAAGCTCTATTCAAGATCGGAGAGTGGATGCATTCCTTTCCATGGTGGATCGAAATGCTTGAGAACTAACTCCTCATGAATTTCGCTGATTCGACCTGGATCCCAGTTCGGTTTTCCGTCACGATCGATCAAACGTGCTCGTACGCCTTCAAAAAAATCGTGGTGACGCATACATTGAGCCACCATTGTTAGGTCTTGCCTAAAACAATCTACAAGAGAGTTCACGCGAGCTCGCTTAAAAGCCTCTTCGGTAATTTTTATAGATGTCGGCGATGCCTGAAGAAAGTTCTTCCCTGCATCCGACCACCACGAATCCGAGCTAGAAGCCAGTTCAGCCAGCTCCTCATAGAGTTTTGAACTTAAAATTATTTGCTGAATTCGGTCTAGCTTAGAAGCTAACTCTCCTGGCCCAGGGGCAATCGCGTACGCGCTGCATATCTCGTCAATTCTGGCAGGGCCCGATCTTTCTGAGAGCCTCTCTAAGTCTTCTATTAAGGATTCGCGTTTCTCTTCTTTGACTACAAAATCTGCTAGCCCCACCTTGATCGCGTCGGCAGTGCTCAACCGCAAGGCTACTAGCGCTATAAACAAACCAACTCCTCTCTCAAGCCGAGAGAGAAAGTAAGAAGCGCCTACGTCCGGGAAAAGCCCAATCATGACTTCGGGCATCGCGAGACTTGCATTCTCCGTCAATAAACGTGTGCTTCCCGAAACATACAAACCAAGACCTGCGCCCATGATGGCGCCATGTCCCCAAATAACGACAGGTTTGGGAAAAGTGCGAATTAAAAAATCGATCCGGTATTCTGATGCAAACGTTTCCTCACCATACTGAGGTCCCTTCTCAACAAGGTTCTCACAGATCGTCCGAACATCTCCGCCCGCACAAAACCCTCTATCTCCCTCTCCGTATATAAAAACCACACCGAGGGATGAATCCGTAGACCATTCAATAAGTTTATTCTCGATAGCTCTGAGCATTTCGAGATTGAGAGCGTTGATTCGCTCTGGCCGATCGAGAACGATAAGTCCCAATGAACCACGTCGCTCAACCCGAACCAAGGCAGACACGGCTAAACCTTGGCTAAAGCCTGATCGATATCCTCAATAATGTCGTCTACATGCTCAATTCCAATTGACAACCTTACGTAGCCAGGAGGCGCCCCGGCCTGAAGCAATTCCTCTTCGCTCAATTGGCTGTGAGTTGTAGATGCGGGGTGGATAGCAAGGCTTCGGGCATCGCCGATATTAGCTACGTGATACAACATCTTAAGGCTATCGATAAATCGCAATCCTGCCTCTTTTCCGCCCTCGAGTTCCATCCCCATCAATCCTCCATAGCCCCCGGATAGGTAGTGATCGGCTCGTCGCCTAGCCTCACCATCCTGCTGGCTCGGATGGATAACCTTCGTAACCTTTTCGTGTCCGGCCAGGTAAGTCGCTACCTTGTTCGCATTCTCGCAATGCTGGCGCATTCTTAGCGCAACGGTCTCCACTCCCTGGAGGAACAAGAAGGCATTAAAAGGAGACATCGCCGCTCCCGCATCTCTTAAAAGCGTTACTCTCGCCTTGAGTATGTAGGCAATCGGCCCAAGAGGTTTTGCGGCTTCAAGCCAAACTGCTCCGTGATAACCGGGGTCTGGGCGAGTTAGAAGCGGAAAACGTTCTTTATGTTTTTCCCAGTCAAACTTGCCACTGTCTATAATTACGCCCCCGATCGATGTACCGTGCCCACCCAAGTATTTTGTCGTGGAATACATCGTTATGGCAGCACCGTGATCGAAAGGCCGGCAGATCATCGGCGCGGCGGTGTTATCCATGATCAAAGGAACACCAAACTCATTTCCAATCTCGGCTACCTCGCTAATTGGAAAGACTTCAAGTTTAGGATTAGGCAGGGTCTCCGCATAGTAAGCTCGAGTCTTGTCATCGGTTGCATTACGGAAACTCTCAGGATCCTTCGGATCGACAAAACGTACTTCGATACCCATATCACGTGCAGTAACATTAAAAAGGTTCCAAGTGCCTCCGTAAATATGGGTCGAAGCAACAAAGTTGTCCCCTGCTCTCGCTATATTTTGAATCGTATACAAAGACGCGGCCTGACCCGACGCCACGGCCAAAGCAGCCACGCCTCCCTCCATAGCAGCGAGACGCTGCTCCAAAACATCGGTGGTTGGATTCATTATGCGGGTGTAAATATTCCCAAGTTCTTTGAGGGCAAATAAATTAGATGCATGTTCCGCATCATTGAACTGATAACTGGTGGTCTGGTATATAGGAACCGCCACCGCTCCTGTAGCGGGATCTGACCTATAACCAGCATGTAAGGCTTGTGTTTCGGGCTTATGAGCCATAACTCCTCCGGTTTCGTGACTCGCATCCTAGCGAATGTTTCAGGTGAGAGGCGATTACTTCTTAATCAATTGGATCGGGTCGATGAATTTCTCCAGGAGAGGAGTCCACCTCTTCTCCTTGATATCCCTCTTTCCTGCATCGAAGGTCAAAGTAAAAGATCACCACGACGGCGATAAAATAGCCCGCCCCTATTGCGCTTACACCTATGTTGAGAAATTCGGAAAATTCCGGAGTTGAGCTAACTAACATGGCGGAGGCTGAACTAGCAAAAAAAATAAAGCCTACGAAACACAGGAGAAGATTCGCCCCTCTCAAAAAATGACCCCCCATTAGGGAATGACTTCGTCCAAGCGCCTTCGCTTGTGAAAGGTTTTCGAGAACCACCACCGGACCTAAAATCAAAAATGCCAGGCCTAAATAAATTCCGGGGACAATCAAAAGCAAAAACCCCGCAAGAGCTAGCCCCCCACCTAAAATCTGAGTTATGAAAAGCGGAACAACCCTTTTCCACGCTTTGCGGAATACCAAAGAGAGACGAATACGTTCCCCAAAGTAAAGAGATTTAACAGCAATTGTAGTCGCGGCAGAGCCAAGAGTCTGAAGGAGTAACCCAAGAGAGAACAAAGTTACCGCGCTTACAACAATCTCCTCGGGAGTTTCCGGAGTGAACCACCCGGCTGCCAAAAGTACAGGGATAAATGAAAGGTCGAGGGCGAGCATTAGTCCCAAATTTGCCCAGACAAGGCGAAAAGCCTCGCGAAGGATCTCGAAAGTTGCCAACGGTTTCAAAACAGTACTTCTCGTCATTATTCTAATCTGCGGTCCTTATTTCGAAGGGCACGACGCGTCTCGCGATCATCCTCTCTCCTCCTTATAGCCTGACGCTTGTCGTAGCGACGTCTTCCACGCGCAAGTCCGAGTTCTACTTTTGCCCTCCCATCCTTCCAGTACAACGAGAGGGGAATCAGGGTTAAACCACGTTCAGCAACCCTACCCGCAAGACGAGAAATTTCAGCACGATGTAATAAAAGTTTGCGCGAACGCGTAGGCTCAAGATTTTCTCTCCCCGCCTGCTCATAAGGACCAATATGAAGTTTTCTCAACCACAGTTCGCCCCTTTCAAGGTCAGCGTAGGCGTCGACCAAGTCGACACGGCCCGCACGTAAAGATTTAACCTCAGGACCTGTCAGTACCAAACCCGCCTCAAAGCGGTCCAATATCTCATATTCATATCTCGCCTTTCGATTCTGGGTAATCCTCTCACCGGAGTCAGAATCGTTCTTTTTCTTGGCCTTTTCCCCCATGACTGGAAAATCTAGCAGTTAAGTCGATTTGCTCTCGGGAATTAAGAACGCAATACGAGTTTAAATTGTTCCAAAGAGGAAACTTACTTCTATTCTGTGCAGTTCAACAACCGATTGTCGATCAGGCGTACGGGTTCCCCAGAAGGATCACCTGCAGGAAACGAAATAGCCACTGACACCAAAACCTGGCCAGAAAGCTTATTAGAAACCTCCGACAACGTACCGGGATCACAGAATTTTATATATTCGATACTTGCCAGGGGAGCAGCTTCGATTTCGTGTCGCGCCGTTTCAAGCAAATTTACCTTAGACCTTTCTCCTTTCAGAACTTTTCCCTCAACTGCTTCAAGAGCTGCCGGCACAACTCCAGCCTGAATTCTTGAATCAACACTCAGTCGACTATTTCGACTGGAGAGCGCAAGGCCATCCTCTTCTCGCACCGTAGCGCCAGCTACAACTTCGAGATCAAAGCCCAGATCAAGTACCATCCGTTTGACTATCGTGAGTTGTTGAAAATCTTTCTCTCCAAAGATTGCAAAGTGGGGCTTGGCAGCTATGAAAAGCTTAGAGACAACTGTAGTTACTCCTCGGAAATGCCCGACCCTCGAACCGCCGGGAGCGTTTTGAGATAGGTCAGCGACATCCACCCAAGTCTGTGCAGAGTCTGGGTACAACTGATCTCGTGTCGGAGCAAAGATTACGTCCACCCCAGCCGCTTCACAAGCAGCTACATCTGCCTCCCAAGTCCTTGGGTAACTATCAAAGTCTTCTGTCGGTCCGAATTGAGTCGGGTTCACAAAAATTGACACCCAAAGTGAGTCCGCATACTGCTTTCCAAGCTCAACTAAAGAAAGGTGCCCAGAGTGCAGAGCGCCCATAGTGGGTACAAGGGCGATTTTTCGACCAAGCTCCCTCTCCTGGTCCGAGAGTTCTTGCAGTTCTTTCGTAATACGAACGATACGCACATCCTACTCGTAGCTGTGCTCTGGATCCGGGAATTTTCGCTCCCTAACCTCGTCTATGAAGTTCCGGGTGGCTTTCAATGTCTCCGCCCCTAGTCGTGCGTATTGCTTTACAAAGCTCGGAGCCCCCTCGTTTAGACCCAGAAGGTCGTGCATCACTAGAACCTGCCCGTCACATTCCACACCGGCTCCGATTCCAATTGTCGGAATTACGAGCTCGTCGGTAATTGCAGCCGCTAAGTCTTGGGGAACACCTTCAAGAACTACCGCAAAAGCACCCGCTTCTTGTACTGCCCGGGCATCTTCAATGATCCGCTCTCGACCCGTTATCCCTCGACCCTGTACCCTATAACCGCCCATCTTGTGTACTGACTGCGGAGTCAGACCAACATGACCCATAACCGGAATCTCAGCACCCACAATGCGAGCAATCACTTCGTGCATCGATCTGCCGCCTTCCAACTTAACTGCATGGGCACCGCCCTCTTTGACGAGAGCAATCGCGTTTTGGACTCCCTCTGTGAGTGCTCCTTGATAACTGCCAAATGGCATATCCGCGACCACCAATGAACGAGATGCGCCTCTCGAAACCATTTTGGTGTGGTAGATCATTTCTTCGCAGGTAACTGGTAAAGTCGTCTCTCTACCTTGCACGACATTCGCGAGCGAGTCTCCTACCAACAAAACGTCTATACCTGCTCGGTCAAAGAGTTGGGCAAAGCAGAAATCGTAAGCCGTCATCATTGTGATCGGTTGATTCGCGCTCTTAAACCTTTCGAGCGAACGCACCGTAATTCGATGCTCAGTTTTTGAAGTTTTCGTCGTCGTAGACATCTTCCGCCCCCTTCGCGACCGATGTGCTTCTGGCGAGAATTCGAAACCTAAAAAAGACTCGCCGCACTAGATCAGATTTTTATCCAATCAGCCTTTTCGTTACAGGACCTATTCTGGGTAAACCAAAAAAATCCCTCGAAAAGAGAACCAACGCTTCGCTTGATTTGCTTACTGGCAATTGAAGCCATTCCTGAGCCAGTGGCGTCAGAAAGGCATTGCCGATCGCCATATTTTCCGTCTCGGTCTTTACTGATCCAAGCGTCTGGGTGTGATCGGATTTATTCCTGAAACTTCCTGTTTAGGGACTGACTGCCGCTCCTCACTTAGGCCTAACAGCCTTCAGTCCAGTTCGTAGGGGACCGCACCGTGCAGATTCCCCTCGTTCACAAGAACGCTAGTTTAACAAGAGGAGATTAGTCAAAAGAATTCTGATCTATTTAGCCCTCTTTTTTCCCTTTGGGGAGCTCTGATGCAAGCATCCTCCAAAGAGGAGGGCTAATGCGCTCCGGCCTTACCCTGGCGTCTATTCGACAGGTAACCAGTGCCTTTGAGACATCCTCAGGAGAAAAACCCGATCGCAAAAGGGAGTTGTGCAGGGTTTTCCGTCGGTATTTAAATGCCCCACGAGTAACCTTTTCCACTCGTCGGAGCTCGTCCCGAGGCATAGCAGGAGTTTTGGGACGCATCACAAGAAACGTTGAATCGACTTTAGGTTTCGGATAGAAGTTTCCTGCCCGAACTTGCTTTTTAGCTTCAACTTCAACCACAAGTTCATGCAACACGGAAAGTGATCCGTATTCCGACTCGCCAGTACCGGCTACAACACGCCTGGCCACTTCTCGTTGAAGCATTACCGACCATCCCACAATGCTGTCGGCTGCATTCAAAAGCTCCCGCAGCAAGGGAGTGCCCACCGAGTAAGGCAAATTAGCGACAATTTTAACGTTGCCCCCTAGATCCCTGGCGAGTTGAGAGAAATCTACCTCTCTCGCGTCAGCGTGCTGTAGAACTACGTTAGGTGGCAAACCTTCGGCTTTTAATGCTCGAACGAGCCCCCGATCTATCTCAAGCGTCATAACCTGGTTGGCTCGTTCCGCGAGAATACAGGTCAACATACCCAAGCCCGTACCTATCTCTATGACCTTCTCTTCAGGCCCGACTCCGGCCAAATCAACCAAGACACGTGCGAGGCTCTCGTCGGTAAGAAAATTTTGCCCACGGTCGCGATGAGCAGCCAAACCATGCCGCGCAAGAAAGTCACGAACTTCTACTAAAGACATCGATGGACTGATCACAAAAAAGATGACTCACTCATCCTGCCTCCACGGTGCCAAACCCAAGGGAACCCTTGAGAACGCAGACAGGCTTAGTCCATCATCCTCACCTGCTATCAGGGACGCCGCACCGGCCGCAGCGATCATGACCGCGTTATCTGTGCACAGGCTTACAGGGGGAGCAAAGACTTCGAATCCCAGTCGATTTCCCGCCTCACCCAAGGAGCGCCTTAAACGTTGATTCGCAGCGACACCTCCAACAACGGCGAGCTGTCGCAATTTCGTCTTTTTTAACGCGCTGATGCTCCTTGCAACCAGAACGTCAGTTGCTGCAGCTTGAAAGGATGCCGCAACGTCAGCCTTTTCTTTCCTCGTCATCTCTCTACCGTAAGACTTAACTTCCAATGCTACCGACGTTTTCAAACCACTGTATGAAAAATCTAAGCCCGGTTTATTAGATAAAGGGCGAGGAAAGGAGATCGCTTGTTCGTCTCCTTCATCGGCCAACCTAGCAAGGGAGGGCCCTCCCGGGAAAGGTAAACCAAGAAGGACTGCCACCTTGTCAAAGGCCTCTCCCACCGCATCGTCCCTTGTTTCGCCTAGGAGAAACGGAGGTTTTTTTTCTGTAACTTCGTATAAAGCCGTATGACCACCCGAAACCACGAGGCCAAGGTAAGGTCTCTTTAGATCAGGGCGTGCCAATTCGGCTGCGGCCAAATGACCTGCTAGATGATGCACTCCAACCATGGGAAGGCCAAAACGATATGCAAATGCTTTCCCAAAACTTAACCCGACCAGGAGAGAACCCATCAAACCTGGACCTGCAGTTACCGCAACGCCCGAGAGGTCTCGGGGCTTCGCTCCTGCTTCCGCAAGAGCATCACTCGTAACCTCTGATACGTTGCGCACGTGATCTCGAGAGGCCAATTCAGGAACGACGCCACCATAGTCAGAATGTACTTCTTCCTGACTATGAACAGAACTAGCCAGAATTTGATAATCATCGGTGACCACAGCAGCTGCACACTCGTCACACGAGCTTTCAATCCCTAATACGAGCTTAGCTTGAGGCGAGCGTTTTATGTGCTTTGGAGAGTTCACCGCTTATAGGGCCTAACCCATTCCCCGTTCGCGCTTCTCCTGCTCTGATTTGCAATCTATACAAAGCTCCGCAACCGGTCGAGCCTCGAGACGTTTTATACCGATCTCTTCTCCACAGCCCTCACATTCTCCGTATATCCCATCTTCGATCTTCTCGATCGCCTGGTCAATCTTTGAAATTAGGCCCCGCTCTCTCTCTCGAAGACGTCCCGTAAATGCCAGGTTCACTTCTGAAGCTGCAGTATCTATCTCGTCGGGAAAATCATCCGGATCCAAGTGGACATCCCCCTTCACCGCACGCTTTGCGTTACCTGCGAGCTGTTCGCGTTGTGCCGTTAATATTTTTTTAAATCGTTGCTGATCGCGTTTTCTCACGCGGTTTTCCTCCCTGGGAGCTCATTCGACTCTAGTAGTTTACCTAGCTCGCATCGAGTGTTTTGACTTGGTCTTTCGCCTCAAGTGCCCTCGGTGATTGTGGGTACTCATTAACCACCCGTTCAAATGCCTTTCGTGCCGCGCTTCCATAACTTGGGCCAAGTTCCAAGAGAGTCTCCCCTTGCCTGTAAAGTGCGTCGGCCGCCTTATTTCCTTCGGGGTACCGGCCTGCCACATCATCAAATCGGAGTATTGCCGTTTTGAGATCTCCGAGTTTGACGTAACAATCTGCCATCCAATAGGTTGCATCATCCGCATATTCGGAAGACGGAAAAGTTTGCAGGAACCCCTTGAAGCGGTCAATACAAGTTTCGTGATCTTCTCCCCTCCATGCTCCGTAGGCCCTCCGATATTCAGCCAACTCCGTTGTGACTTCCTTATCGCTGGTAGTGGAAGCTATCGTCGTAGCAGTTGTTCCGTTACTCGCATAGCTCTCGGCTCTGGCCGCCCG
>DKAI01000220.1:9048-12948 GCA_002450755.1 Deltaproteobacteria bacterium UBA6930 | reverse complement strand
AGTAATAATGACGATCACCTTGACAGACGAGCCCCTCAAAAAAGTTCAAAGAAAAAGAAAGAGACACTGATCGCCAATGAACCATCAGGCCCAGCTTTAAGAAAGGCTCCAGACCTTCAGTCATCTAAAGCCCTCAAGCTCCAAATTGCCAATATCACAAAAGCTGTGGAAAATACTGAGAAACGTCTTAAAGAGCTTTCTTCTACTTTTAGTGACCCTTCTTTCTACGAGAAAACTTCCCAAAAAGATCAGCAAGAGTTAGCTAAAGAGCACAGCTTTCTAGAGAAACATATCAGGGAGGAGATGGAAGTTTGGGAACAGTTAGAGATGGAACTGACGTTGATCGAGGAAAAAAATCCTAATGCCGATTCCATATGAAAGTCTATCATTTTCCAGTTACTCCCTCAGAAACCTCTCTAGTCACTATCCAGGAAGGTCCGACTATTCCACCAAGGAGTATCCGTATACGCTCTCAAATCAAGCTCATGAGTCCACGTTGAACGGTGTTGTTGGGCAAGATGAAGATACGTATCGGCCACTCTTGAGGGAAGAATCAAACCGTCATGTGACATTCCCTGTTCTTCCCGTAGTTTTTGAAACTTTTCAGGGCCAAGCATCCGCCCAAGGGTATCGGGTGCATCCACTGCTCCATCCACAAGGATATGAGCGATGTGGATACCTTTGGATGAAAGTTCGGCATTTAGAGTCTGGCACAACAGCCTTCGCCCGCCCATTGCAGCCGCATGCGAATGCTGTCCAGCATTCCCTCGAACAGCAGCTGTCGCAGATGTAACAAGGATCGTGCCCTTCCCTCTTTTTTCCATCAATGGGCAGACCGTTGAAGCGAGCCGGAACAAACCAAGCGTACCAAGGCGCCAACCTATCTCGAAAGCCTTGTAGCTAGTTTCTCCAAGTGGCACATTGCCAATCTGAGCGCCCAGGTTGTAAACAACGACTTCAATTGGGCCTATCTCTGACTCAATATGTTCGATTTGATTCTCAATTGCATTTTCTTCTATCGCATTGAGAATAAAACCCGTCGCTTTACCACCGTGTTCTTGAATTCCCTGCACAAGCTCTTTCAGGCCGTTTTCATTGCTTCTTCGACAGAGACACGCATGATACCCTTCCGCTGCAAATCTACTCGCGACCGTTCCACCGATTCCGGCTCCCGCACCTATGACTAAACAAACTGGATCCATCGTAGTTCTCCCTCGTGTTCTGTAATTTAGACTACAAGTTTATCCCTATTACCGACACTCTTAAGAATCAGCGCAATGTTCAAAGATTGGAACTGGATAATTACTTAATTTTTTAATTTGGTCCTGCAACAGAGTTGTCACTGCCGGTCCGAAAGACCACGGAGGCTTTCGATCTAACTCCAAAGACAAGACCCCCACTGACCTCAAGTTTCCTGAATCCGATTCCTGCAAAATCGGCCCTCCCGACATTCCATTGACTGCATCGCAACTTGTCCAAATCACTTGTGATTTATCATACGGGTAGGCTGAAATCTCTACCAATTTACATTCTGACTCTCTGGGTCTTGTAGAGCCTGCATAGCCAGCGATCCTGAGATTGCCTTCACATGCTTCGCCGATTGGAATCGGCGTTCTATCCTCAAGAGGGTTGATCTTCAACACTGCCCAATCTCCACGAGCGCGCGAAATAGTTTTCTTGAATGGACCTACCTCAACCGCCTCTACCTTAATTCTACGAATTAATCCTAGATCATCTTGGAATATGACTTCCTTTGGCTTTTTGTACTCACCGGTCTTTGATTCACGCAGGAGGTGAGCAGCCGTTAATACGATATCCGGAGAAATCAAAAAAACTGTTCCGTCTCGAACACCGTCCTCGAAACCCACAGAGATACCTCCAATTCCATTTTGGAGACCTCTAACTGCTGGCGAAAACCCACAGCGAACGTCTCCGCCCCAAAGTTTATCTGCTCCCCACTTCGTACAATTTGACATACGAACATGACCAGAGAGATAAAGAGTACCCAGCAAGGCTAACCAAGTAATCAAAGTGAATCTTTTTCTTTTTAGCACTGGAAGAGCTTTCATCCTTCGTTGCATGATAAACGAAGGGTATTGATGATTACCACTTTGGATAAGCGGAGAAATCAATGTCACATTCTCAAATCTCTAGAGGGGCCTGCCTGTGTGGTGATGTGGAGTTCAATGTGACTATGCCTACGATGTTCTGCGCTCATTGCCATTGTACTATGTGTCAAAGAGCTCATGGGGCAGCATACGTCACCTGGTTTGCAATTCCCTATTCACAGTTCGAGTTAATCGATCCGAATAGCCAGCTCGCCGTCTTCAAGTCGTCAGTTCATGGTAAGCGGTCTTTCTGCTCAAAATGTGGAAGTACGCTTTTTTGTGAGTCCACCTCCCATCCCGATCATATCGACATAGTACTGGCAAACATGATCGATCCAATCGATCGAGAACCCAAGTCACACATTTATTTCAGTGATAAAGCTGAGTGGAACTCAGTTAATGACCCCTTAAAAAAGTTGGGGGGACCATCGGGAGTTGACCCGCTTGATGCCTAACTCCAGAACCAATCTAATCGAGATCGTAGTCCGTATAACTTGATTGTTTGCTTTCCTCCAGTACCCTCAAATAAGCTGGAAGACCCCAATCTCCCACAGCTATAATTAAAGCGTCTTTCTTACAAACAGACGTCGAACAAACCATCTATTAGGTATCTGAATTAGAGTTCAAATTACTTTTTATGTAGAAGAGGGAGAACTTCCTTCGCAAACAAAGTCATCGATTGCCTGCTTTTTACCGGATCTAGACCCGGAAAATGCATCCCCACCACAAGATGAGTCATACGCATGCTATTCGAGAAATTATCGAGTCCTCGTGCGACCTCTTCTGGCGTTCCAATCAAGGGAACCCCGGGAATGCTCTGATCGAGACTCGCTCTCAGCTTATCCGGATCGGGCAAATCAATTTCAGTGTCCGATTGTATCTTGTTAATATTATCACTCGCCTCAGCGGCCCACTTTTGATACCAGAACAGAAGGTGATGAAGGTGTTCTTGGCAATCTTCCCAAGCCTGGTCCGTCGTGGGCGCACAATAGGCCCATTGCAACTGTGTCGCAAAGTAGTCCACTGGATTTTTTCCTAAGTCCGTAAGCATCTCATCATAGAGTTGCTGACCTGCCGGTTCACTCACTCCTAAGAAGTGACAGTCTAATCTAGCGGTTCTTCTTACCGCTTTCGTTCCTCGGGCACCAATCCAAATCGGAGGCGGATTCTGAACCGGTCGCGGCTGGAGGCGAACATCATCCATGTTGTAATGCTCTCCATGATAAGAGAACGATTCATTCGTCCACATTCCGCGGATAACTTCCACTCCTTCTTCCAAAAGGCTTCCCCTTTTTGTCCGATCTATCTCAAAGTTATTAAATTCATTCGGCACGTAACCTTGACCAAGGCCTAGGTCAAATCTTCCGTTAGACAAGATATCTACGGTTGCGGCGTCTTCGGCTACATGCCGAGCATCGTGTAAAGGCAAAAGCACCAGATAAGTACCTATTCTCGCCGTCGTGGTACGTCCAGCCAAATTTCCTGCGATAGGCATAAGGGAAGGCGAATAACCATCCTCGCTAAAATGGTGTTCTGTAAGCCAAATATTGTCATACCCCAACTCTTCGGACAGGACGGCCTGTTGAATTTGTTCTTCGTAAAAGGCAGCCCAGGGCCTACGCCACTTGGGTGGGTTCCGGAATGACCAAAGGAGTCCAACTTTCATAAATTACCTCTTTTCTTTCTTAGTACGCTTTATCCTAGCTCATTAATTCCCAAAGAAGGTCGAGGGTTAACCAAGACCTGCTGTAGCACCACCATCAATCGCAAAAACCCCACCGGTTACGTATTG
>DKAI01000220.1:2818-8668 GCA_002450755.1 Deltaproteobacteria bacterium UBA6930 | reverse complement strand
TAGCGCTTCATAGCGGTTGTATCAGCAAAAAATGTCCTTACTTCCTCAGGATTCTGGGGGTTAAGGCCCTTTTCTATTGCCGTCATCATTGGAGTCTCAATTGGCCCTGGACAAACGCAGTTCACTCTAATTGGAATGCTCCCATACTCTCTTGCAACTGCTTTTGTTAGGCCTAGTACAGCATGTTTGGCTGCGACATAACCACTCAGAGTTGCATAGCCCGTCATGCTTGCGGTCGAACCCGTGTTAACAATCGAGCCACTGCCATTTTTTCTCATTAAGGGAATCGCAGAACGCATTCCATAGGAGACGCCCATGAGATTGATATCAATCACTCGCTGAAACTCATCTAGAGAATAATTCTCAAGAGGCTCGAGGGGGCCGTTGATTCCTGCATTATTGAAAAGGCAATCCAAACCATCTCCACGATCCGACGCAGCATGTAGCCAGCTCTCAATTTCTCCTGGATCAGTCACATCTAAACGAACAAACTCTCCCTTTCCTCCTGAGTCTAGAATTTCTCGTATCACCGAATGCCCAGCCTCCTCGTTCTGGTCACCGATAAAAACTGCCCCCCCTTCTTCTGCAGCTGCCTTAGCTGTAGCTCGGCCGATTCCGCTAGCACCTCCAGTGATCGCAATAGTTTTTCCTTGAAAACGATTCATCATTTAACCTCATTTATAAAAAAAGAGTCTGGAAAGTTGATCAAAAACCTTAGGACCCGCTTTTTCTTCAAATTCGCTGTAAACTACAGAAAATCCAAGGGACGGAGGTTCACCCATGTTCTTCAAAGGCGCAATTTCAGCAGACTCGCACATTGTAGAACCACCTAACTGTTACATCGACCATATCGATCCGAAATACAAATCAATAGCGCCTCGGGTAATTAGCACCCCTGGTAGAGCCGACGCCTTTGTTATGGAAGGAATGAAGAGAGTAGTCCCTATCGGACTGATCGATGGAGCCGGAAAAACCGTAGCCGAAATCAAAAGGTTCGCTAAAACGGCGACTTTTGATCAGTGTCGACCCAGCGGTTACGACGCGAGCTACCGGGTAGCGGACCAAGAAAAAGATGGAATTGCGGGCGAGATCCTTTACGCATCTGTGGGGATGGCAATTTGTACTCACCCTGTTCCAGAATATAAAGACGCTGCTATGAAAGCTTACAATCGATGGCTCGAAGGTTACTGCTCGGAGGCTCCCGATCGGCTTTTTGGTCTCGGTATGACCCCTGTCCTTTCGGTAGACTCTGCTATCGAAGATTTTAAGGAGATAAAACGTCAAGGCTTCAAGGGTGTGATGATGCCCGGAAACCCTATTTACGAAGATTACGACCATGCCGATTACGACGCACTTTGGGAGTGCGCAGTCGACCTTGACCTTCCTCTTTGCTTCCATATTTTGACAGCTAAAGAAGGAGATATGCGATCAGCATTCCATCCAAGCCGAGGACACAGAATCAACGGCTTCATGCAAATCATTCGCGCTGTGCAGGACGTTATTGGAGTAATGGTCCTTGGCGGAGTATTCGAACGATTCCCAGGCCTTAAATTGGTTTGTGCCGAGGGAGACGCGGGTTGGATGCCACACTACATGTATCGCATGGACCATGCCGCGTTTAATAATGCTGACGATGGAATTATTCCGGGACTCTCGAAGGTTCCAAGCGCTTATCTTAAAAAAAACGTGTTCATGACTTTTCAAGACGACTGGGTAGCATTCAAAACTCGTGACCTGATGTCGTCCAGCCAGTTGTTGTGGGCTAACGATTTTCCGCACACAGATTCGACTTGGCCTAACTCGCAGGCTCTTTTAGCTGAGCATGCATCGGACCTTAGCGAAGATGAAACCCGGGCGATCCTCAGAGATAACGTAAGAGGCGTGTTCAACCTCCCCGCATAAAGATGGATACCGAACGCCCGATAGTTAGTGTTATCCCTGGTGACGATGCAGCACCAGAGGCAATCGACGCGAGCCTTCTCGTATTGGAACAGCTCGCAAAAGAGGTCGACTGGAGGCGCATCGCCCCTGGCACCGAACTTGCCTCCCTAAGCGTCCAGAAACGCGAAGATTATATCCGTTCGGTAATAGACGGCTCCGATTCTGTTCTATTCGGCGCGACAAATGGAACGACGCCGGGTGTCATCCATATGAGATGGAATCGAAAGACTTTTGCCAATGTTCGACCGATTCGATGGAGACCTGGGTTTCAATCTCCCTTATCTAACCCGGAAAACATCGATTACGTCATAGTTCGAGAGAACTTAGAAGATATGTACGTTGGTGTTATGGGAGATGCAAAGTTGCTCGTGGAACACGGATTGACCAGCCAAAGATCTAGAATTCCTGAGGGAATACAAGATGCGCGTTTTGCGGCAAAAATTATTACCCGCAAAGGAACGGAGCGTGTGGCACGATTTTCGTGTGATCTCGCAATGAAACGAGGAAAGAAGCTCACAGTTTCGGCCAAAACAAACATGCTCCCGGCTACAGATCGATTTTTTTGTCAAATCGTAAGAGAGGTGGCTCTGAACTACCCAGATCTCGAATATGAAGAGTATATCGTCGACGATATGGCCAGCAGACTCGTCCAAAGCCCTTCCGAATTGGATGTTTTGCTGCTCCCAAATCTATACGGAGATATCCTTTCCGATGAGGCGGCCGCCACAATTGGTGGCCTGGGTCTCGCCCCCAGCGGTTGCTACGGAGACGATTTCGCATACTTTGAGTCTGCCCATGGAACAGCTCCAGACTTAAGCGGTCAAAACAAGATAAACCCCACTGCTACCCTTCTCTCAGCCGTTATGCTTTTCGAATACCTGGGCCTAGGACAGCTAGGGAACAGATTGTCATCTGCGATCGATCGAGTCTATCAACATGGGCAATGGCTTACGAGCGATCAGGGAGGTAGGGCGACCACACATGAGTTTGCACAGGCAGTACTCGACACCCTTTAAACATACGACGATTTCTTTAGTAACTAATGAAGCTTGATCACTCACTTATTCAATAGTTTTTCGATACGATCCTACTAAAGAGATGCCATTGAGGAGATCATTATGAGCACTGCAGATACCCACAGTTACAGCGTACGTTGTTCCCCCGGCTTAACTAGCGAGCGGCCGTGGATTGCCGCGGGAGATGAGTTCGACATAAAGGTTCTTTCCGTAGACGAACCGAGAAAAACCGTAGAATTCATGGGCAGAATCAAGGCTGGATATCGCTCGGGAAACCATCTCCACACCTCTGAAACTCACTTGCTGGTTATAGAGGGCAGGCTTAAGAACCACACTACGGGTGTAGAGTTTGGTCCAGGCGATTATTGTTATCAGCCCAAAGGCGACCTGCATGACGAAGAAGCACTGGAAGATACTATCTTTTACGGCAGTTACCGTGCGGACACCAACAACTTAGTCGAGTTCTATGACTCTGACGGCAAAGTTGCAGGGCACTTTACCTTATCTGACCTCTCAAAGATGCTTCCTTAAATCTCAACATTTAGCAAAATCCCTAATCGCTAATGCCGGGAACTATCTAAGTGTTCCAACAGATCAAGTGATTGGCATTCTCACTTAGGAAGGACCGGAGGAGTATTTTCTGAAAGTTTTTCAAACACTTCATCATCTGACATCTCGTATAGATCTAGACCAGGCGGAAGATCCATCGGAAGCTCCGTCGGATCAATAGAGGGGTTTTGGACCTCTCCACCCTTCGACACAAATGCGGGAGGTGATTTGTACTTCTTAAGCTCCTCTTCATTAATTCCTGCCATTTCCTGTACTTCGGGATCAATCCAAACCTCTCCGTCAATCGGTACATCTGACGTAGCAAATTCAAGCATTAGTCCTTCTGGCCCCGTGAAGTACATCGACCGGCAAAGACCATGGTCGATTGGTCCCCACACCCATACATCGTGTGAGCGTAATCGGTCTCGCAAAGCGTAGAGCGCCTCGTCATTATCGACGTTAAAAGCAAGATGTTGCATTACTCCAGGTGCTACGGGCCCCGCTGTCCATGAAGCGTGTGAAACTCCGATCTCGCCATCCAGTTCATCCATTTCCGGACCTTGGACAAAAGCAACATAGGCATCACCCATCCGAAGAAATGCGTGAAATGTCTTCTCTACGCCGTGCATCCAATACAATGCTGTTAATTCCATTCCACAGGCTTGAGTAAAAAATTCGATCTGAGCTTTTACATTCTTGGTTGCAATTGCAATGTGATGAAGACCATTTGGAAGTCCCATGAAACCTCCTCCTTTTCTGCCTTAACTGGCGACTAATACAAGAATATCACGAGGAGTTTGCAGTCTAGAAACAAAAAACCCCCAAGGGGATTACCATCTCTCTAGAGACGTTCTTAAGTCAATTTCAAAGGTCCACGCTCGCCGGCGCTGCTTATAAAGGTAAAAATACGCATCAGTAAGACCGTCTAATGAAATCATCGCCTCTTCACCTTTTTCAGCAACCCATTCGGGATACCGAACCTTAATCTTCTCACCCCAAATAGGCCCATCAACCACGACATGGCCTACATGGATACCCGATTCTGCACATTCCTTCGCTAAGGCCTGCGCGAGATTCCGCAATGCACCTTTGGCTGAATTGAACGCGCCGAAACCAGCCCTCCCTCGCAATGACGCGCTAGCTCCAGTAAACAGCAGGCTTAACGGTTCTTCTTTATGGCGACGAATAGCTTCTCGCGCAAATAAGAAGCCACCGAAGCAGCCAACCCTCCAACTATTTTCGAAGTACTCTGAGTCCATTTCAGAGATTTTCCCAGGCGTGTTATTCCCTGCATTATAAATTGCGAGCTCTACATCTCCGTGGCCTGTATTTTGAGCAACTTCGAAAAGATTCTTGATATCCTCATCAGAAGTTGCATCGGTAACAACACTAGTCGCCACGTTTCCGTTATTTGTGATCTCCTCCACCACTTTCTCAAGTTTTTTACTGGACCTGCCAGCAACGAACACATGGAGTCCCTCGCGAGCAAAGCGGAGACAAAGTGCACCCCCCAAACCCTCGAGTGGTCCTACACCAAGAATTACTGCTTTTTTCATATAGAAACCTTCTGTTTAATTCCTCTAAGTCGGTACCCTGTTCTTGGGAAATGTACGTTGGCCACTCCTACCTCATCATTTGAGATACGGATAGTCACTTCCTTATCTGTTAAAGACAACAACACTCCGGTACTTGGCGACACCTCACCAGCGGGAGTTATCGAAATAACTTGACCTACTTTTAATCTTTCCAGTTTGGAAATCTCCATGTTCTCTACTTCAACAGGTTCGCTCTCCTTAGCGATACGAAGCGCGTCCTGTGGTGAGAGATCTCGGGAAATACCTTGTCCAAGCTCAAGAACGCGACTTTTCCAAGCTAAAATTTTTGGGTACTCCCTCAAGAGATCATTATCAGGATCGAGCCGATCCAAGAGGTGAAGAGGATGATATACCACTATGTCGGCATAGCTCGCCTCTTCACCGAACAGGAACTGAGAATTGCCCGGAACAAAACTCTCCAGCCATTTGAGTTGGGGAAGAAGGACAGCAAGGTTCCTATCGGATGATGCTTTCACTCTTTCCAAGCTTGGTATCGGTTTTCCATGAAGTCTCGCTCTATCTTCATGAAATTTTTGGGGGAATTTTCCTGCGTGAAGACCTGTAATATAGAGCGCTAAGGGCCAGAGAAACTTTGACTCCGCCCAGGGCGAGAGGATCAGAGACATGGCACGAATCCGTTCGGGAGATTCACCGGGATATATCGTGGGATTTGGATATTTCTCTTCCAAAAATTCGGCGATCAACTGCGTATCGCAATAAATATCAGCGCCGACTTGAAGCGATGGTGT
>DKAI01000220.1:0-2443 GCA_002450755.1 Deltaproteobacteria bacterium UBA6930 | reverse complement strand
TCGACCGAAGACCATGACAAGCCCTTCTTTCCTAAAATCAGTCTTATTTTTTCTGAAAAGTTCGAAAAATCATAATGATGTAAAATTAATTCGGAGGTCATACCCTTATTAACCGGCGGCAAAAGCCGCACCGCCATCAACCTTAATAACGCTTCCTGTTGTAAAACTCGAGGCGTCACTTGCCAAGTAGAGAGCGGCTCCAATAATTTCTTCCGGTTTTCCAATACGAGACATCGGTACGACACGCTCAAACATCTGAATTATTTCAGGTGACCACGCCTTACTAATATCAGTTCCAAACGGGCCGGGCATAATCGTATTTACCCTAACCTTAGGTGCTAATACTCGTGCTAACCCATTCGTAAGGTTATTCAAGCCAGCTTTTGCAGCACCATAGGTAATTTCCCTATCAGATGGCGCAACCGCCGCAGAGCTACTCACGTTAATTATTGACCCTCCTTGCTCTTTTGCCATCCGCGTACCAAACAATGCGCTCAGCCTAAAAGGACCTTTCAAGTTGATAGCGAGCACTTTGTCGTAAAGCTCTTCGGTGATCGTATCTACCGATTCATAGAGAGGCGACAGCCCCGCGTTATTTACCAGAACGTCCGCTCTTCCGAACTCCTCGTAGGTCACCTTATATAAGTCTTCACACTGTGCCCAATGTCCTACGTGACAAGCTATCGGAAGGGCCCTTCGACCGGTCGTTTCAGTTACTTCTTGCGCTAACTCTCGACATGCTTCGATCTTTCTGCTCGCAATCACAACGTCGGCCCCGCGCCCTGCAAATGCTAAAACCATTTCACGGCCAAGCCCCCGACTACCACCCGTAACAACGGCAACTCGTCCTTCTAAACTAAAAAGTTCTTCGAAATTTCTACTCTTCATTACATCCTAAAAAATATCTAGAAACGCGCTTCTAGCTTACGTCAACAATTCCATCGACTATGAGCTGATAGAGCCCTTCCATCGTCGTTTTATGTTCCTTCTCATCAACCCCGACTGCTTCCCAGTTACTAGAATAAATTACCTTACAACCCTCTCCGGTATCTTCAAGCTGTACAACGGCGGTATAATCTCGCATAGGCAAAGGGGAATCACCGATTATAGAATATGAAAATAGCCTTCCCTCTAGCGAAGCTTCGACACGTTCCATCACTACACCCTCAAAGCCACATTCCGGGTTTAGTTCTATCGTTCGAACTGAACCAACTCCTTCTCCTGTAAGGTCAATAACCGACTTCACCACGCTAGGGACCAGTCTTCCGATTCCGCCGAAATCCGCCAATGCTGCGAATACTTTCCCCCTGCTGATGGGAAGAGTTCTTTCTATGCTTGCGCTGTAGCCCATTCCAAGCCTCCTTCTATAATAGTTGGAAGAGTTTAACAGAAAGAACGAGGCGAGAGTTTCGTGAATTAATACACGAGGAGTCTAGATGTCAAAATCGATTGTTATCCACGAAACCGGAGGACCAGAAGTCTTACGATGGGAGGAATCTTCCCCGAAAAAGCTCCAGCCTGAAGAAGCGCGGGTAAAGATACACTCGGCCGGTGTCAACTATATCGATATCTATTTTCGGGAAGGCCTTTACCCCGCCGAACTCCCTATGACCCCCGGTCTTGAAGGTTCTGGAGTGGTGGAATCCATCGGCGACAAAGTAACTCAAGTAAAGCCGGGTGATCGAGTCGCTTGGGCGAGCTGCCGAGGATCATACGGTCTCACAGTAAACGCGAACGCCCAATCACTCGTTTCAGTACCGGACAACATTTCTCTCGAAATCGCAGCCGCCAGCATGCTACAGGGAATGACGGCACACTACCTTACTTATGGGGTGCGGGAGACCAAACCCGGGGACACGGCGCTCGTACATGCCGCTGCTGGAGGTACGGGCTTGCTCCTTGTGCAATTACTCAAAAAAGCTGGAGCCACCGTTATAGGCACTTGTTCGACCGAAGACAAGGCGCAAAAAGTCAAATCCGCTGGTGCTGACCATGTAATCCTATACTCGTCTGAGGATTTTGTTGCAAAGACAAAAGAGTACACGAACTCTAAAGGGGTAGCCGTCGTCTATGATTCAGTAGGAAAAGACACGTTCGACAAAAGCCTAAAAGTTATCCAACCAAGAGGATTGATGGCACTTTTTGGTCAATCAAGCGGGCCGGTGCCCCCTTTCGATTTACAGCGCCTAAACCAAGGTGGCTCACTTTTTGTAACACGACCTTCGTTATTTCATTACACATCGGACCGATCCTCCCTGGAACACCGAGCCAAGGAGGTCTTCTCTGCTATTGAGAACGGACTATCCATAGCCATCGGAAGAACTTATCCAATGGAAGACGCCGCTGAGGCACACCTCGCACTTTCAAGCAGGAAAACCTCCGGGAAGCTCTTGTTAATTGCTCCATCGTAGGTGGAAGGTCATACCTCGCGAGCAAAAGTCAA
>DKAI01000072.1 GCA_002450755.1 Deltaproteobacteria bacterium UBA6930 | reverse complement strand
TCTTTTGTCAGGTCAATGCCAAAATTAAGGCATCTGGAATATATAGTTGGAAAGCGTTTTTTAAGGAACGTCGCTTCCTTGTGCGTGATATCTAGGAGCACGTGATCGGCTCCCGTTCGTTTTAGCTCTGTGTCTATGGCTCTAGCGACTACATCACGTGGAGCTAAATCCCGAAGTTCGTGATGGCCACTCATAAAAGGTTTACCCTCGGTATTGCGCAAAATCCCTCCCTCTCCTCGTATTGCCTCGGTAATGAGGAACGATTTAGCTTTCGGGTGATAGAGGCATGTTGGGTGAAACTGAAAGAATTCCATATTTGCTAGGGTTGCACCCGCTCGATAAGCCATTGCCATTCCATCGCCTGAGGCGATGTCCGGATTACTGGTGTATTGGTAAACTTTGCCGGCGCCCCCAGTCGCGAGAAAGACTGCCTTGCAACCGTAGGCCTCCACCCTATCTTCCTGCCTGTCGAACACGTAAACGCCTATTACTCGATTAGTTCCTGGACGACCTAACTTTGCACTTGTGATAAGGTCGACTGCGCAATGGTTTTCTAAAAGCTGAATATTTGGGTGCTTTCGAGCGTGCGAAAGAAGGGTACCCTCAATTTCCCTTCCTGTCGCATCACCATGGTGGAGCACACGGCGAGTCCGATGTCCTCCTTCGCGTCCTAACTCAAAGCTCGATTCGTTTTTTAGATCCTCTCGGTCAAATTCAACTCCAAGGTCTAATAGGGAACGTATGGACGAAGGCCCTTTCTGCACCACCATCCGAACCACATCTTCTCGGCATAGACCGGCCCCGGCCTCAATAGTATCGCGAGCGTGTCGTTCGAAGGAATCATCACTTCCAATAGCAGCGGCAATTCCTCCTTGCGCCCAATTGGTAGCGGACTCAGCCGCAGTCTTCTTAGTAACTATGCACACAGAATGTTTTTCTGCGGTGCGCAGAGCAAAAAACAAGCCCGCAATTCCACTTCCGAGCACAACGACTTCTGCTGGGGTTTTCATTTCTTATGCCTGCCCGTCTGGAAAGTTAGCCCCAATTTTCCCTCTGGGGCACACCAAAGACTATAATGTAGCGATTAAAATCAAAACGGACTTAGTTCAGAGATGCTACGCCTTCATTCGCAAACGTTCCAAGGTTCCAATACCTGAGATTGTTGGTCTTGGGCTTCGTTCGTAGAGCTCTGAGGTGGATCGGATTCGTCGATTTGACGGTTTCTAAGTTTTACAGTGAGAGAGTTCTCGAATGTTGCACGGATATTGGCTCTTGACTAAAAGTAGAGTGAGTAATTTTGGTCTAATGAGTTGAAACCTATGGGAAATAGAAGCCAACCTAGTATCGTCATGTCCATGGAAGTATCGAACGATAAAGATTTTTCTTCTCCAAAATCCAGGCATCCTTCAGCGCTGTCGTTGGATGAGGTGGAAAATCGCAATGTAGGGGAGGCCTTTTGGAATCTTCCAAATACGATAACGATGCTTCGCGTTTTAGTTATACCGGCAATTCTTGTCTTCCCTTTTTATATTAATGATTTTACAAGTCAAATAGCTGGGTGGCTCTTTGTTTTTGCCGGCGTTACGGATGTGGTCGATGGTTGGCTAGCGCGACGTGGTCAACAAGTAACTAGGATTGGTAAACTTCTCGACCCACTTGCGGATAAGCTTTTGGTTACCGTATGCCTTGTTGTCTTAGTGTCAATTGAACGTATTCCAATCTGGGCGACAACCTTAGTGGTTGTGATCATAGGTCGAGAGCTCGCGGTCACCGGCCTAAGAGGAATAGCATCTGCAGGTGGGCAGGTTCTCGCAGCCGATTGGAGGGGTAAGTTAAAAACTCTTACTCAAAACCTTGCGATTGGTGCTCTCTTATTCCCAGGTGACACTTTGGGTTTGCCGCTTCATTTTCTGGGCTTGGTAATGCTGAGCGTAGCGACTGTTCTCACACTTTGGTCGGGCTATGTTTATTTTGCCCGATACTTTCGATCTGCAGAAACCGAATGATTCCGAATTTTTATGTGTCACTGAATATCCACGAGCGGTAGTTTTCTTAAACGACGATCGCCTTCAATGGAGGAAGCCGTGTCCGATCTTTTTAAGCTGAGTCTTATTGAAGCACAAGAGAACCTTCGCCAAGGGAATTTTACCTCGTATGAGCTTACTACTTGTTTGCTTTCGAGAATCGACGAACTTGATCCAGTTCTGCATGCCTTTGCTACTCAAACGCCCGAATTGGCTCTTTCTCAGGCTCGAGAGGCGGACAAGGCACGAGCTCGAGGAGAGGATCTCGGTTGGATGCAGGGAATTCCTTTGGGCTTGAAAGATCTTTGCGCAACGGAAGGAGCTCCTACTCATGCAGGCTCTTTGGCATGTGCAAACTGGAGACCGCAGATAGAATCGACGGTTGCCGCACGGTTACGAAAATCAGGGGCAGTACTGCTTGGGAAATTGACCACCACTGAAGGTGCGTCAGGGGTTCATCATCCAGAAATTACTGCCCCAGTAAATCCATGGAATTATCAACATTGGGTGGGGGCATCTTCTAGTGGGTCGGCCTCAGCGACTTCGGCAGGTTTGTGCATGGCCTCATTGGGTTCGGATACAGGAGGGAGTATAAGATTTCCCAGCCAGTGTTGTGGACTAGTTGGCCTTAAACCTACCTGGGGATTAGTGAGTCGGCACGGAGTTTTCCCTTTGGCGCCTTCACTGGACCATATCGGACCCATGGCTCGTCGGGTAGAGGATGTCGCCGCCGTTCTTTCCGTGATTTCGGGACGAGATGAA
>DKAI01000183.1 GCA_002450755.1 Deltaproteobacteria bacterium UBA6930 | reverse complement strand
GCTATGGCAACTATCGAGATTTACGCGACATCGTGGTGCCCCTATTGTGATCGGGCGAAGGCACTACTTCAGAGCAAAGGTGAGGAGTGGATCGTGATCGACATCGAAGCCGATCCAGCGAAGCGGGGAGAAATGCTCCAACGTTCAAATGGCCGCAGCACAGTACCTCAGATTTTTATCGATGATCAGCATGTCGGCGGCTTTGACGATCTCGCTGCCCTCGATTCATCTGGTGAACTAGATCCCATGCTAGGAGGACGAAAAGGTCAAGATCAGGGAGAGTCTCATCGCAAGGTCGTAATAATTGGAAGTGGCCCCGCTGGATATACTGCAGCCATATACGCTGCCCGGGCTGAGCTTGAGCCTGTAGTCCTTGCAGGCCTTGAATTCGGCGGTCAACTGATGCTTACTACGGATGTTGAAAATTACCCGGGATTTCCAGACGGTGTTACGGGGCCCGATATGATGGAGATGTTTCAGGATCAAGCTAAGAGGTTTGGAACAGAGGTGTTTTTGGAAGATGCGACGGAATTGGACTTAAGCACGCGTCCTTTCCGAGTAGGCACAAGTGAGAGAAGATATACATCTGACGCCGTAATTCTCGCTACAGGGGCTTCTGCTAAATGGCTAGATATTCCCTCCGAGCAGAAACTAATGAATCGAGGAGTTTCCGCTTGCGCTACCTGTGACGGAGCTCTCTACAGGGGCAAGGCAATGGCCGTTGTAGGAGGTGGAGATACAGCTCTTGAAGAGGCGCTTTTTCTAACACGGTATGCGACGGAGGTTACGATCATTCATCGCCGCGACGAACTGAGAGCATCCAAGATTATGCGCGATCGCGCGCTAAAACATGAAAAGATTAGATTTCTCTGGAATTCCGAAGTTGACGAAGTCTTAGGGGATGATTTCGTTACTGGAGTGACATTAAAGAGCACTCTTAATGGAAGCAAACAAGATATAGCCATTGAAGCACTTTTTGTCGCAATTGGACATCTACCCAATACAGCATTCCTGAAAGGCCAAATTGAACTCGATGATGCTGGTTACATCAAAGTAGAGGCCGGCACTTCTCGAACTAATGTCGAAGGAGTATTCGCATGTGGAGATGCAATGGATCCCGTCTACCGTCAGGCGATAACTGCTGCGGGTACTGGTTGTATGGCTGCGATTGATACAGAACGCTGGCTGTCAGAACAAGGTATCGAGTGAATAGGGCGAATTCGTGTCGCTCATGAAAGCTCGACTAGAGCAGCTTATTGCGCATTCTTCTGACATTGTAGTCGCAACTGATTTCAAAGGAATCGTGATTTATTACAACGATGGTGCTGAGGCGATCTTGGGCTATAAGCCTGACGAAGTTTTGGGAAGTTTTGTAGGAAACCTTTATCCCAGTGTGGAAGAAGCCAAGCGAGTTATGGCTGCGATGAGGGATCCTGAAAATGGTGGAGAAGGAAGCGTTCAGACATTTCGAACACAATTTCAAACCAAAGAAGGGATTCAGATTCCTGTGGCTATTTCAGGGACTTTGATTTTTGGAGAGGAAGGCGATGAAGACGGTACAATCGGTTTTGCAAAAGATCTCCGAGAGATACTAAGGAAAGATCAATTGGCGGTACTCGGTGAAGTAGCCGTGGGCCTCTCGCATGAAATTAACAACCCTTTAGCCGTAATCGTCAATCAGGCGGAACTTCTCGAGAGGGATTTGGAGAGTCTAGCAGGGGAAACAGACTCTTCGGTCGAAACTGAAAGAATTGATGCTATTCGTCGAGAGATAGGCCGTGTTTCGGAAATTCTTACTCGTCTTGGCGAGATGGCCCTCGCAGAAAATTACGAAACGGTCAACTATATAGGTCCTGCCCGGATGATCGATCTGAGAAGTGCGGAGGCAAAAAGCGTAAAGGTTGATGAAAGACTTGTTGGCCTTCGTGTTTTAGTGGTTGATGACGATCTTGGTATTGCGCAATCTCTTAGAGAGGTATTAGAAGGAGATGGGTGCGTGGTGAGGACAGCTAGTGATGGTGCGCAAGCTTTAAAATTACTGTCGGAAATCGAATTTGATATTATCCTTTCAGATGTTGTGATGCCCAACATGGATGGGTATGAACTTTTTAAAGTAGTGCAAAATCGTTACCCCCACCTTCCAATGCTAATGATGACAGCATTTCATTACGATAAAGATCACATTATAAAACGGAGTCGAATGAGAGGTCTCGAGGGAGTTATTTTCAAGAAGCCTGTAGATCCGGACAGATTGAGAAAGGCAATACTTGAGGCAGTAGAAGATCATCGAAAAAAAACTTCTTCTCATTAATAAACAAATCGGTTCCTGCGCGTGAAGCTTTATATCCGTTTGTTATACAAAGAGAGGCTAGTTGCCTTTTTATGTAGATTAATAGGAGTGCCTAATTTCACTATTTAGAGTCTTCAAAGTTAATTAAGTCTCCCTCGCTCCACATCCTCTCGAGATCGTATTCATCTCGCGTTTCTTTCTGAAACACATGAACCACTACGTCATTAAAATCGAGGAGTATCCAACGTCCTTCTTCGTATCCCTCGGCACCAAGTTTATGATGTCCTAAATTCTGCCCTCTTTCTAAGATAGCATCTGCAAGAGACCGAACATGTTGATCAGATGTTCCCGTTGCAATGACGAATACTTCAGTAAATGAAGTCAGTTTTCGCACGTCAAGCCCTACAACGTTCACTCCTTTCCGATCGATAGCGGCTTCCGCGAGCGATCGAGCTGACTTGAGGCTTAAGGGTTTCGCTGCCAATACTCCAGTTTGATTTTTCGTCGCGTTGATTTCGTTTTCTCCTTTCACAGATTAGTAAGTCTTCTTTATATTGATCTATAGTGCTGCTTCCGAAAAGTAACCAGAAGATTCGATAGCTTCTCTAATTAAATCCGGAAGCAAACCACGTACAGAATACCCCTGTGACAGTCTTCTACGTATATCTGTCGATGAAATTTCTAGGCCCGAAATCTCTATCAGATTAATTACATTTCCTGACTGGTGCCGCGCAGAAGATTCGCTCTTTGAGAATTTGCAAACTGAATGAAACTTAGCGGGCAGGATATTTCGCAAGCTTTTTAATATTTCAGGTGGGCGAGCTAAGACAGCGAAATTTGCCATTGAAAGAATTTCGTCTGGTTGGTACCAAGAATCAAAGTTGCGAAAAGCGTCCGATCCTATAATGAACATTAGCTTTGAAGGTTTGAGTTGCAGCGAAAGAGTCCTGAGAGTATCCACGGTATATGAAGGTCCCTCTCTCTGTAGTTCTATTCGACAAAGTTGAAATCTCGGATTATTGCGAGTTGCTAGCTCTACCCAGTGCGCACGATCTTTTGCTGGGGCTATGAAATCTTTTCCAATGCCTTTAGTTTTTAATACTGGCACGGAGCTCGGCACAAGCAAGATTTTAGAAAGATTGAGGTGCCTCAGGGTTTCTTCAGCCGCTCGAAGATGCCCAGCATGGATTGGGTTAAATGTGCCGCCGAGAATGCCAACGATTTCCTTCGTCATTCCCGAATTTGCCCTTCTCCTCGCAGTATAAACTTCTCTGTCGTTAAGCCCTCTAGCCCCATGGGACCGTAAGCATGTAACTTGGATGTAGAGATCCCTATTTCGGCCCCAAGCCCAAGGCGAAATCCATCGGAGAATGCGGTTGAACAATTTACTCCTACAGTTGAGGAGTTGACCCGATCCAAAAAGTCCTCAGCAGTTTTTATGCTTTCCGTAACGATTACTTCAGTGTGATTAGAACCATAACTTCGAATATGCTCGATAGCTTCCTCGAGCCCATGTACTACTTTAACTGAGAGTATCGTATCCAGATATTCCGTGGTCCAGTCAGACTCCTTTGCAGGGATTGCCTCAGGTAAGATCCTACAAATTTCTGGGCACCCTCGAATTTCCACCCCTGACTTGAGAAGGGTCTTCAAAATTCTGGGAAGTAAGTCATCTTTTGTGTCACGATGCACGAGAAGTGTTTCCAGCCCGTTGCATACGGAGACCTGTCTTAATTTAGAATCTAAAATCAATGAACTGGCCATTTCAAACTGGGCGCTTTTGTCAATGAACATATGACAAATTCCCGCATCGTGTCTGAGTATGGGGACACTCGATTTTTCGGTAACGTGCCGGATTAGCTCTGGCCCCCCTCGCGGAATAACTAAGTCTACGAAAGAGCTAGCTCTTAGTAGATGGTCGATTGCGGATCGGTCGGTCATTGATATAACTGAAATGGCCTCTCGCGGAACTTCGGTTTTCGTTGTGGCATCTCGAAGTACTTCTCCCAAGGCAAGGTTAGTATTGATCGCATCGGACCCCCCCCTGAGGATGCAGGCATTTCCCGCTTTAACGCAGAGTGCGGCTGCATCGATCGTGACGTTAGGCCTCGATTCATAGATAATTCCAATAACTCCAAGCGGAATCCTCATTCGTCCGACCTTTAATCCGTTCGGTCGAACCCACATTCGTGTGACTTGTCCAACCGGATCTTCTAGCTCGGCGATTTGCTCAAGGCCTGATATCATGTCGTCCCATCTAGAGCCTGATAGATCGAGTCGTGCCCTGATGGGTCCAGTTACACTTTTTTTGTCCGCCATTTCGAGATCTGCACGATTGGCTTCAAAAATAATCTCCCGTCGCTCTTGGAGAAGCGTGCAAGTATTTTTAATCCAGGCGTTTTTTTCTCCAGAGCCTAATTCAGCAACTCGTAGAGATGCGCGCTGGGCACTCTTTGCGAGGTCTAATATTTCAGTTTTTAGTTTGTCCATGCGCAGTTCCTAGAGGGTAAAATTTTAGCAACATTACGCTTCAGGCCCCTCAAGCCATACCAGATCGTCACGATGGATTATCTCGTCTCCATTTGAATAACCCAACACGGATACTATATCTTTAGCTTTGCGGCCTCTAACGCGTTTTATGTCTTCGGCGTCGTAGGAGACTAATCCTCTTGCAATCTCGTCCCCCGATGGATCTAAGCATGCCACGGGGTCACCCATCCTAAATTGGCCCAAAACTGATTGAATTCCCGCTGGCAAAAGGCTCCTACCACCTTCCTTAAGCGCTTTGCTTGCTCCCTCATCTAATTGAAGCGTGCCTTTAGTGTTCGCTGTAAATGCAAGCCAATGTTTTCTACTTTGCAATTTGTCACCAGCTACGATCCAGGTGCCTATCTCTTCCCCTCGTGTGGCTCGTAAGATGGAGTCTTCTGCTCTTCCATTGCAAACAATTGTGGATGCTCCAGAACGTGCGGCACTTTTTGCTGCCTCTAGCTTAGTGATCATACCACCTCGCCCAAATGTCCCGTCTGGACCGCTTGCTATCACGTCAATGTTGTCTGCGATCTTTTCTATAGTACCTATGAGTTTAGGCTTTGGTCCCGAAGGAGTCGGAGGGCGGTCGTAAAGACCATCCACATCGGTGAGAATTATTAGGAGCTCCGCTCCTACCAAGTTTACGATGGTAGCAGATAAAATATCGTTATCTCCGAACCGGATTTCGTCCGTAGCGACTGTGTCGTTCTCATTTACGATCGGGACAACGCCTAATTTCAGCAAGCCATTTAGGGTATGTCTCGCATTTAGGAAACGTTCTCGTTCACCTAAGCCTGATCGAGTCACCAGGATCTGAGCCACCTTGCGGTGATATCTTGCGAAGTGGTTCCTGTAGATCTCGCACAGCCCGATTTGTCCAACTGCAGCCGCCGCTTGCTTCTCAGGTATCGTGCGACCGGTATGATTCCAGCCCAATTCACGGCTTCCTATCGCGATAGCTCCTGACGAAACTAGGATTACCTCAAGCCCTTTTTCAAGAAGTGCGTTGATTTGTAGTGCTAGTCCCTTGAATGTTTCACTCTGTGGCCCTTGTTCGTCCACCAGCAGAGAACTTCCTATTTTAATGACGAGCCGTTTACTTTTTGTGACAGTTTCTCTCATGTCAAGAGCTCCGTTCCAACAAAGACCTTGATAGGTTCATTATCAACTTGTCAATGCCTTCTCTAGTGGCACCAGAAGTCCGAAAGACGTGAAAACCCAAACTTTCGAGATGTTGTTGAATGCCGTTTAGTTGTGTCCGGTCTGTTACCAGGTCTACCTTATTCAGCGCGATCCACCGAGCCCGGTCTATTAGGCTGGAGTTGTAGCTAGAAATTTCATTTCTAATTGTATTAAACTCCTCGAGTATTGAGCGCTTTTCAAGGAGCGCGTTACCTACGTCTACTAAATGTAGGAGTATGTGAGTTCGTTCAATGTGTCGTAAAAAGCGATCTCCCAAACCTGCACCCTGATTCGCTCCCTTAATCAAGCCCGGTACATCTGCGACCACGAAACGATGATCGTCGAACGTCGCTACTCCAAGTGCTGGTACGAGCGTTGTAAATGGGTACTCAGCAATCCTTGGTTGTGCAGATGATATCGAAGATAAAAAAGTTGATTTTCCCGCATTCGGAAGGCCGACGAGTGCCACGTCTGCGATTAATTTAAGGGAAAGTCGAAGCTCACGTTTTTCGCCGGCGCGGCCTTGAGTGGCGAAGTCAGGAGCCTGTCTCGTAGGGGTCGTGAAGCGGCTATTGCCGAGTCCGCCTCGTCCCCCTCCCGCAACCTTGAACTTATCCCCGTGTGTCAAAAGATCGCAAAGGCTCTTGCCTTCCGGGTCCGAACTGTCAAAAACTTCTGTTCCGACAGGTATCGAGACAAAAGAGTCTACGCCGGCAGGTCCTGTTTTGTTTCGGGTTGAGCCGTCTGAACCGTTTTCTGCACGGATCTCTCTTTTGTATTTTTGTTCTCTTAGCGTGGTGCGATTGCGATCTGCAATTAACACGACATCACCGCCCCTACCGCCGTCTCCACCATCCGGGCCCCCTCTTGGAGCGAACTTTTCTCTTCGGAAGCTGACGTGTCCATCACCGCCTTTGCCGGCATGGACAGTTAATTGGGCCTCGTCAATAAAGATGTTGGAGTCTCTCATAGCGCGTGGGTTCCTGCTTTGCAGGTTTTCGCGGCGAATTTTTGATTACGTGAATCAAATGCCACCCGAGGTGGCAGGGTCTTTACGACCGTGTAACGCTGGCGACTACTTTTCCTCGGGAGCGGCCGTAATCTACCGTCCCGTCGACGAGAGCAAATAGCGTGTAATCTCTCCCCAAACCGACGTTACGACCTGGGTGGATACGTGTTCCTACCTGTCGCACGAGAATACCTCCCGCCCGAACCTCTTGGCCTCCAAACAGTTTCACTCCACGTCGCTGTCCATTGCTGTCGCGGCCATTGCGAGAGCTGCCCTGTCCTTTTTTATGTGACATAACTTTTTCTCCCTGCTTTGCAGTAGCTAACCTTCTATGGACTCGACCTTTACCTCGGTGTAACCCTGTCGGTGACCGGCCTTACGACGATAGCCTTTACGCCGTTTCATTTTAAATACAATGATCTTTTTCCCGCGGCCTTGAGCGGCAATAGTTCCTTTTACCGTCGCGCCTTCAATTACGGGATTGCCAACGCGGGCCTCGCCATCTCCACTTACCAGGAGTACCTGGTCAAATGATACTTCTTCCCCAATATCGCCCGGGAGCTTCTCAATTCGGATAGAGTCGCCGGGACTCATTCGCACTTGCTTTCCACCCGTTTTAACTACGGCGTACATTCATTTTCCTAACACTTCGAGGGCACGGCAGTATCGGCAATAAAGACGGTCTGTGCAAGTCCCTGATCTGACTAAAGAAAATAGACGGCTTTGTGGCGGATGAACAGCAGCAGAATCGTTCTCCAGGGTCCCCACAACGATCGTCTTATCCTCCCGAATAATTTCTCTGTAGGCTTTCAGGGACTCTAGGAGCTGGATGGAGTTTCTGTACCGTCTTCTCCAGAATCCTCAGTCTCAACAGGGGGTTCGCTCTTCAGCAACTCGCCGGCAGTTGACGGTTCCTTTCCGAGTCCAGTGGGTTCCGCTGCGAAATTTTCAGTTTTTGATCCCTCTCCTGATGGTTTCTCATTGTTCTTAGGCGTTCCCGTTTTTAGCCAAGCGACGTCAAAGCTGACGGCGGGGCCTTCGTTTAAAGCCGTTACTTGAAACTGCTCCTGGTGAAGTTCAGACTTGGCTCGGATTTCGATTTCTCTCCCTAGTTCTTTTTCGAGCGCCTCGAGTTCGGCTCGGCCTTGACCGAGGAGTTCCTGAGCAACTCTACGGTGTACTTCGACGGCCACCTTATTTCCGCAGAAGAGGCGGAGGTCTTTTTTGATTTCTCGCAGAACTTTATGGGCGATACTTTCTGCTGAAACTAGATAACCTTTACCTTCACAGTTTGAACAAGGTTCACATATTGCCTGAACGAGATTTTCACGGGTCCTTTTCCTCGTCATTTCTACTAGGCCGAGCTCTGAAATCTTGAGTATGTTCGTCCGAGCCTTGTCTTGACGTAAGGCGTCTTGCAGGGCCTTGTTAACTTTTTCTCGACTCTCCATGTTTTCCATGTCAATCAAGTCGATAATGATTAAGCCACCAATGTTCCGAAAGCGAAGTTGATAGACCACCTCCTTTACAGCCTCTAAGTTAGTTCTTAGAACAGTCTGTTCGAGGTCTCTCTTGCCAACATAGCGACCAGTATTGACATCAATAGCTGTTAGGGCCTCGCTCTGATCAATAATTATGGAGCCGCCACTCTTCAGCCATACTTTACGTCCCAAGTTAGAGTCTATGCGACTTTCAATCTTGTAATGGTCGAAGATTGGAATCAGACCCTCATATCGTTCGATTTTTGGCTTAGGATCTGCAACAAACCGACTTACAAAGGTTTTCATTTCTTGATGTGCACCTTCCGAATCTACTACGATTCGTTTCGTGTCGGAATTCGCAACATCGCGAATTACTTTCAGCGGGAGATCGGGCTCGGTATATAGTCGTGACGGAGCTAGTACCTGGTCCTTGAGGATTTGAATATCGTCCCATACAGCGGTGAGGTAACGTACGTCTGCTTCAAGGTCAGCCTCGCGCGTACCAGCACCGGCCGTTCGTATTATAAAGCCGAGGTCTTTTGGCCGAATTTTTTCGACGACCTCTCGCAATCTTCGCCGCTCCTTATCGGAATCAATACGTCGAGAGACCCCCACGCGTTGGGCCCATGGCGTCAAGACTAGGTGTCGTCCAGCAATCGAGATATGAGAAGTGATGCGTGCGCCCTTAGTTCCAATCGGGTCCTTGGCGACTTGAACCAAGATGTCTTGTCCCTCCTTTAAGACTTCTTCAATATTTGGAACAGTCTTTCGATTCCCCTGTCGTGCCCGACCTCTCCTTCCTCCGCCACGGTTGCTTCCAGAGGTAGGGAGCCGCTCGATATCCTCCACATAATCGCCAGCATAAAGAAAAGCTGCTTTTTCTAGGCCGATATCGACGAAAGCGGCCTGCATGCCAGGAAGGACACGGTTTACCCGACCGAGGACTACATCGCCCACGACGCCCCGACTTTTGGCCCTTTCGAGATGGAATTCCACGAACTGATTGTGTTCGAGGATTGCAACTCGCGTTTCTCCCGGAGACGCGTTTATTAAGATTTCGTTCTGCATTTTTGCCCTCGCCCGAGGCTAAGCCTCGGTGTAGGCGAGCAAGCTAAGCTTTCGTCAGAAAGTGCAAGTATATATTCCGCACAACGGGCGGCGGCGGGGTTTCAGGCGATGAGAAGGTGTTGCAACCCTCTCAAGGAACACGTGTTTTTCTTACTCTCTCTTATTGCGATGACCGATGATCTGTAAATTGCATGGGTCCGCTCAAAACTTTCTTGCTCGCGTTTTGTTGGAGCTGTCTTAGTCAATGCGTACCGCGTAACTTTGGCACGCCCATAAATCTTGGGAGTTCTCCCTGCGCTATTTCGGATAGCCGTACTAGCCATCATTTCCTCCGATTTAGCATGCAGCGCGTTCTCATTTCCAGGTCATCCGGCACCGTGCCGAGAAAACCTGCGCGAGTTCGTTAAAAGATCTAAGCGGTACAACATTTCCTAGGGTCTTGTTTCCAGGTCCAGTGGCTCGTGGTCTCGCAGGCCCCCGCCTTGCGTTCCGACACTAATTAGCCGCCTCACTTAATTAACAAGCGGACCGGATACTGAGCTTTTTCGTGCCCATCCCCTTTTCTGGCTTTGTTACCATCCAGCTTTGATCTTTTACTTCTGGAGAGCTCGGCCATTTCTGGACCGTTCCGGTCGGGCTGGCGCAGCTGCCGTCTTCCGTCCTAGGCTCTAGGCCTGAGGTCGCAGTGTAGCAGCCATCCAGGAGTGACTTTTTACTGTCAAATCACGACAGGTCCGGTGACGGTGACTAAGACCGCCTCAAACTCATCAGGGGGAAACATCATGGATCGCGACGTTCAGGTCAAGGCAGATCCGCGACGGGAGCTTCCTCAAGTAGATATGTTGATAAATGCTCTTAAAGAGGAGTATCCAGACCTTTTTCCGTGGGCAATTAAACACGCATCGAAGGAGGCCATTTCCGAAGCTCGTAAGAATCTTGAGACTGGCGCCGAACCCGTTGATCTGAAAAAGCGAGCAGAGGAACTTGCTCGAGATTTGTGTACTCCACATCCCCGTAGAGTTGTGAATGCGACCGGGGTGCTAATTCACACTAACCTTGGCAGATCTCCTCTTTCTCAAACCGCCAGCTTGGCAATATCAGAAGTGGCAGGAAGGTATACCGACCTAGAGGTTGATTTGAAGTCTGGGCGTAGAGGTGACCGTCTTAGCCGCCTAGAGCGCTTATTGCGCATCGTTTCGGGTGCTGAGTCGGCATTTGCAGTTAATAACAACGCGGCGGCTCTTTTGTTATTAGCGAATACACTGGCGGCTGGCCGAGAAGTCATCGTTTCACGCGGGGAACTCGTTGAGATAGGCGGGTCATTTAGAGTTCCCGATATTTTGAGTCGATCAGGCGTCATTTTACGAGAGGTAGGTACAACTAATCGCACACACATAAGAGACTTCGAAGAGGCGATCAACACAGATACGGGTCTGCTTCTTAAAGTTCACCCTAGTAATTTCCAACAACATGGTTATGTAAAAGAGGTTCCTCTTGCAGCTTTGGTTGATCTCGGCAAAAAGGTTTCCATCCCAGTTGTCGAAGATTTGGGAAGCGGGCTCTTCGCTAGCGATGAGAAGTGGGGACTACCGCGTGAAACCGATGTCGCTTCTCGCCTAAATACAGGTGTAGACGCTATTTGCTTGTCCGGGGATAAATTATTGGGCGGTCCTCAGGCGGGAATTGTCTTGGGTAAGAATCATATTATCCGCTCGCTTAAATCTAATCCACTTGCACGAGCGCTACGTCTCGACAAACTCTCGATAGCGGCCTTGGACGCTACTCTCCGCGATACTCTTTCTAGAGATTCCGCTCAGGGGCCCCCTCTATGGTTCCAACTTTCTGTAAGGATTGAGAAGCTACTGGAGAATGCCCAAAATCTAGGGCACCTCCTCGAAGGTTTGGAAGTTCCCGGCCTCTTCGTCCAGGTGGAGAAAGCAAATGCACCCGTTGGAGGAGGCAGTGTGCCGGGGTTTGCAGTTGAGAGTGCGGTAGTGCGAATAGGGGGAGGACCAATAGGAGTGGAGTCCTTGGCGAGGCAGCTAAGAAGTTGCCCTGTGCCTATTATGGCGAGAATCCAGGATAATTCTGTCCTATTTGATGTTCGGACACTTCTGTCCGGAGACAATGAGATCATTTGTAATTCCGTGAAAGATCTACTTTCCAAGCACTCGAGAAAAAAAGGGTAACGAAATTTTGGTGATTCCCGCCTGGTAGGTGCGCGAGACCCGTACCCTCTTGTACTCTGGTCATACATGTTGAATACGAGCGTACTGGTTCTAAATCGGTCTTATTTGCCCGTTCATGTGACTTCGGTGAGACGCGCCTTCTCTCTTCTTTACCAGGGCGCGGCTCGTGCGGTGGATGAAGAATTTCAGACTTTCGATTTCGATGGATGGCACCAGCTTTCGGGTCTGAAGCAAGGTGAGAATATTGGAACCATTAGGGGCAATATTCTGATCCCGAGGGTAATTGTTTTGGTGGCGTTTGATCGACTTCCTAAAAGACATGTTCGCTTTAGTCGATTAAACATAATGAGCCGAGACGGTTTTCAGTGTCAATATTGTGGCAAGAAGCCTGAGCGAGCTGAGTTGAATCTTGATCATGTTGTACCACGCTCCAGCGGGGGTAAGAGCACATGGGAGAATGTCGTGACAAGCTGCATTGACTGCAACGGCAAAAAGGGAGGACGTACCCCCTCTCAGGCGGGCATGCAATTGCTAGTTAATCCCGAGCGCCCGCGTTGGACCCCTCTCTCTCATCTGCGAGTGACAGCTGTCCGTTACGAGGAATGGCGCCCTTTCCTAAGTGTGGTTGATGCCTCCTATTGGAATGCAGAACTTGCCGAATAAGAAGCCAAAAAAAAATATCACGCTACGACTTTTCGCGTGGCCTCTCCTTTTACCTAATTGCGAACCTGGAAGTGAGAGACAAAGGTGAAGGAGCGACGGCGATATCCGAGAGGTCCTAGAACTATTGCACTAGCCGGCGGTAAAGGTGGTGTTGGTAAGACGTTCATTTCTGCCAACCTGGCTGTGGCGATCGCTGAAGCAGGTTTCAGAGTTATTGCGATTGACACCGATCTTGAGGGAGCAAATCTGCACACGTGGCTCGGTGTACGGGAATCGAGTAACACACTCGCTGACTTTGTGTCTGGACGCGAAGATTCACTCGAATCCTTGCTTGTCGGTACTGATTTTGAAAACTTGAGACTTATTCCAGCTACACAAGGTCATTTGACGCACGCACAGCCCGGCTCTGAACGGCGACAGAAATTGCTTAAAGCTGTGCAAAACTTAGATTGTGATTTGGTTATCTTAGATTGTGGTGCCGGCACCCACGCTTCGAATGTTGATTATTTTTCTGTTTCTGACGTGGCTATCTTGATTATTCGGCCTGAACCTACTTCTGTGGAAAATGCGTATAACTTCCTGCGTTCAGCGATTTTCCGCAAGATGGAGTTGGCCATGCTAAAACCCGAAGTACAGGCATGTGTGAGGGAGGCTATGGATCAGCGAAACGATCTCGGCGTGCGTACTCCTGCTAATCTTCATCCACTGGTAAGATCTATCGATCCGCAGGAGGCGCGTCGGTTTAATAAGGTGTTAAGAGATTTCTCTCCTCAGATTATTATAAATGAAGTCCTGACGGCAGAGGATGTAAGGTTAGGCTTTTCGATAAGCGAGGTTTGTAAAAGGTTTTTTGGTGTAGACGCGGACTACCTTGGTTACATAAGCAACGATGAAAAAATCAGACAAGCTTTGAGAAAAGGTGCACCGATTGTTGCATCTATGCCGGAGGCAGATGCCTCTATATATTTAAATCGTGTCGCACGTAAATTACTCAAACAAATTGAGTGGAGATAATATTTGCGATGATACCCGGTACATCTTCTCACTATGAAATTCTCGGTGTATCACCTGATGCAACTGATGAGGATATATCGCGTGCGTATCACCTAGCCTTGGAAACCTACTCGGAAAGCTCCCTGGCGGTTTACTCGTTATACGATGATGATGAATTGTTAACGCTCCGCAATAAAATTGAAGAAGCATATCGAGTTCTTTCTTCTCACCAAGAGCGATCCACTTACGACTCGCAATACGAGGGTGTTTCCCAGGATGAGTCGCCATTGAACGCTGTAACGGCGATAGAGAAATTGCAGCCGGAAGTAGCTCGTGAAACGGGAGAGCTCACGCCTCTGGGGGTCGAGGATGAACTTCCTTTTAATGGCGCCGGTCTTCGAAGAGCTAGGCTCGAGCGAGGCATTACACTGAATCGAATTTCTGAGGTCACCAGGATCGGCCTGACGCATCTCGAGAACCTTGAAGAAGATAACCACGAAGCGCTTCCGGCATCTGTTTATGTGAGAGGCTTTGTCGCGGGGTACGCACGCTGTATTGGAATACCTCAGGAGCGAGTGATAACTGACTACATGGCAGCAATTAGAAAGAGCCAGCTAGATCCGATTAAGCGGAAGCGTTCAAAGCAGTGACCTCATTCCTGCAGTTTTCGAAGGTGTTTCTTGATTGAACAGGCCGGAGATTTAATTTACGAAGTTTCGAGTGAGGAGGCGGGCGAACGCCTGGACGTCGTTTTGGCTTCGCTCGTAGGAATTAGTAGATCTCAGGCCAAGCGCTGGATCGAACAGTCCCATGTTTTTCGAAATGGGAAAGAGGCGAGCCCTAGCGAAAGGCTCGCGCTTGGTGACGACATTAGGGTTAGAAAGCCAAAATTAGTAGCCTCTACTATGCAACCTGAGTCTATTCCACTTGATATTCTTTTTGAGGATTCTGACTTGCTAGTCTTGAATAAGCCGGCGGGACTAGTCGTGCACCCCGCTCCGGGACACTCAAGAGGAACTTTAGTCCACGCTTTACTACATCACTGTACCGATTTGTCCGGCATCGGTGGAGTTGAACGTCCCGGCATCGTTCATCGATTAGACCGAGGTACATCCGGCGTAATGGTGGTCGCTAAAACTGATTCAGCGCATATCAGATTATCTGACCAATTTCGCTCTCATGACATCGAGCGGCGGTATGATTCATTGGTTCGAAGCTTTTCCTCGGCATTGACCGGGAAAATCGAGACTAGGATTGGACGACATCCAAAAGATCGCAAACGTATGAGTACGAAAACGAGAGGGGGGCGTATTGCAGTCACGAAGTGGAAGGTTCGTGAACGTTTCTCAAAGACAGGAGGTGCGTTGCTCGAAGTTAAGCCAGAAACGGGGAGAACTCATCAAATTAGAGTACATCTTGCATCCGTGGGTATGCCGATTGCCGGAGACTCGGTTTATGGGGGTACGAGAGGCTCGAGGGGGACACCTTGGGAATCCTTGAGCCGCCCTGCTCTCCACGCAAGTGTACTCGGGTTTTGTCATCCTTCCCGCGGGTCGGACTTGCGGTTTGATATTCCTCCTCCTGAAGACTTTTGCCGAGTATTAGAGGCCTGTCGTTTGGGCGAACAACAAAGACCGAGCACAGAATGAATTTTCTAACCCATCCACTTTTTTCTAAC
>DKAI01000071.1:1548-3522 GCA_002450755.1 Deltaproteobacteria bacterium UBA6930 | reverse complement strand
GTTGAAAGTTTGGTAAAGCGTTGGGGGAGATTAGATTTCGCGTTTAATAACGCCGGCTGGGAGGGAGAGCCCGGCCCCATTGACGAACTCTCAGAAATCGCGTGGACAAAGATGATTGATATTAAATTGTCTGGCGTATGGCGAGGAATGAAAGTTCAGCTTAAACAAATGAAGACCCAAGGTTATGGATCTGTCGTTAATATGGCGGGAAGTTGGGGTCTTGAGGGCTTCCCTAATTTCGCTTCCTATTGCGCAGCAGCTCACGGCATAGTTGGACTTTCAAAGGCTGCAGCTAAAGAAATTGCGTCGTTAGGGATTCGAGTAAATTGCGTCTGCCCTGGAGCTGTTGAGGCACCGATGCTTGATCGCATGGTCGGAGGTGATCAAAATATGAAAGACTCATTTGCTAACCAACTTGCCGTAAAACGCCTTTGTTCTCCCGAAGAAGTAGCAGAGGCAGTGGCTTGGTTGTGTAGCGATAGCGCAAGCTATATTAACGGTACAACCTTGACTCTCGATGGAAGTGGCTACTGAAACTGGCGATCTAGACGGAGAATTGTTTGCAAGAGAACGTTGCATCCTGCTGTTAGATCCCCTGGAAGTGCGCTTTCCGATTCATTGTGGCTCACGCCCCTAAGACAAGGAACAAAAATCATTGCAGCTGGACAGCTACGCGATACATATACAGAATCGTGAACCGCCCCACTAATCATTTCTCTTTGCTTGTAACCTAAGCTTTCTGTGGCCTTCTTAATTGCAGAAAGACAAAATTCAGAAAACATCGTACTTTCTGTTTTTGAAAGTCGAGTCAAAGAACTTTTTGTTCCATTTAATTTCGAAAATTCGTTCAATCTTAACCGTAGGATCTTTTCCATTCTATCTAGTTCTTCATCGTTTGGATGTCGAATATCCAGACTTGCGCTAGCAACTGATTGAACCGTATTTCTGCTAAGGGGTTCGGAACGAAGAGAACTAAAGGTCGCTCGTGCGGCCTCTCCAAACTGAAAGAGTTCTTCGGTAAAACCGGATATCACTTTTGAGAGAGTAATTACGGCATCATTTCGTCCAGACATTGGAGTGGTGCCGGCATGCGCAGATATTCCTATGATTTTTATATCGTACCAACGCATCCCTTGAACCCCGGTGACCACTCCAATTTGAACATCTTCTTTTTCGAGTATCGGTCCCTGTTCGATATGGACCTCAAGTGCCGCTCGTACAGGGAAAGCTCTAGCTGGAGCCGCACCTGAATAACCAATTCGGTCTAATTCGTCTTGAAAAGATATGCCATGAAGATCTTTTTGATCGAGAATATCATCGAGGGAGATCTTTCCTGACCAGGCGCCCGAACCGGCCATGGCAGGGGAAAATCTGGACCCTTCTTCATTCGTCCAGGAGACAACTTCGATGGGACCGAGCGTCCCTAATTCAGCATCATTAAGAGTTCGAATTACTTCCAAGCCTGCCAAAACGCCATAGACGCCGTCGAACTTCCCTCCGGTCGGCTGAGTATCAAGATGAGATCCAAATAAAATCGGAGATCTTTCAGCGATAAAACCTGGCCTTCGGGCGAAAATATTGCCTACCTTGTCGGTCCGGACCTCACACCCTGCACTCTTGCACCACTCACAGAACAAGTCTCGACCAATTTTATCCTCGTGAGTAAGTGCCTGTCGGTTACACCCGCCCCCTGCTGTTTTTCCGACTTCAGCCATTCGCATAAGGGAGTCCCAGAGTCGCTTCCCGTTTACTCGTATCTGGCTGTAATTGGGCATCTAAAGAGCCTCCACTGCATACGATTACATCAATTTGCCTACTTGGCTCTTTATCCATGGAAACAATCGTGTTGGAAGGTTCACGTTCCGCACATACTTACCTTATTAGGCCTGAGAGGTTCACGGTTTCTTGCTATAACTTTCATTCGTTGCGGGGTAGAGCAGTCTGGTAGCTCGTCGGGCTCATAACCCGGAGGTC
>DKAI01000071.1:0-1262 GCA_002450755.1 Deltaproteobacteria bacterium UBA6930 | reverse complement strand
GGTAGCTCGTCGGGCTCATAACCCGGAGGTCGGGGGTTCGAATCCCTCCCCCGCTACCAATTTAAGCGCCTGGAATCCTTAAGGTTCCGGGCGCCTTTTGGGTCCAATTGACTTCAGCTTAAGACGCAAACAAAGCGGTAATCCCGAGCAGTGTTGACCTCCTCAAATAAACCATCCAAATGTGGTCTTTGAAGGCACAATAACGTCGTTTTGGGGTAAACCGTAAATCATCTATTATAAATAATTTCAATATGTTAGAACGATATGCTTAAGTCATTTATTAACAACATCCAAATTAGAGCTTTGCAGTTTGGGTAGATTCCGGGGTTTTTAGCTTCTTTCCCTTTTTAGGGCGCCGAAGTCTTCTTTTCGTATGGTAATTTTCTAATGGACAAATTAGGCCAACTGGTCCAAGGAGGAGATATGGAGCTGGGAATCGTGATCGCAGAAGGAACAGAGGGATGGAAGACTGCTGCCCGGGCGGAAAAGCTCGGTTATAGCGGCGTTTGGTTCGAGGACAGCCAAATGGTAGCGGCAGACCCTGTGGCGATGATGGCTCTGGCGGCTGTTAATACTACCAAGGTAACACTAGGTACAGGTGTCCTAATCCCTTCTAACCGTATTGCTCCACAGGCCGCGAACAGTTTCGCGACGTTAAATAGTCTGGCACCTGGCAGAGTTCTTATGGGGATAGGAACTGGCTTCTCTGGAAGGCGAGCAATGGGCCATCCACCAGTCACTCGTCGAGAGCTAAAACGCTACGTTGAGACATTCAATGCCCTTATTCGTCGGGAAACCGTGGAATGGGAGTTTGAAGGTCGAACTCGCAAGATTAAATTTCTTCACCCCGAACATACTTTTAGCAGTGATGAGGAAGTCGGCGTTTACGTTGCGGCACAAGGGCCGAAAATGCGAGAGCTAACAGCCGAGGTTGATGCTCATTGGATGGCTCTATACACCCAACCTGACATAGCAGGGACAGACATGGCAGACATGCGCCGAGCTCGTACTGCCCTAGGTAAAGATCCCAATTCAACTAGATCAGTAATTCTCATGGGCGGAACTCCTCTAGATCCAGGAGAACCCGCCGATAGTCCGAAGGCCATGGCTCGTGGAGGGCCGTTGGCGGCGTGCTATATGCACAGTCTCATAGAATCGGAAGCTGATGCCGTAGGGAAAGGCTTAAACCCGCCCGAAGGCCTCGATAACAACCCTTACGTTGCGGGTTATCGCGAGCTCTACAGTGGCTATGAACCCGCAGA
>DKAI01000043.1 GCA_002450755.1 Deltaproteobacteria bacterium UBA6930 | reverse complement strand
ACCTCCGCGCTATCACCTTCAAGTTTTTGAACTAATATTTTTCGGGGTGAAAAAACGATGTCTTTGCAATGTCGTTTGGCAGCTTTAAGAGTAGCTTCCTTGAGAGCCCAATGAGTCCAGCGTTCTATATGTCGGTCCTCTCCATGGAGAAGACGATCTCTCTCGATGGGCGAAAAAACCCTTTCGTCGAACCGAGGATGAATAGATTCTTCCTGAATCTCCCCATCTAACAGGTCCACCACGTCATTTCCGAGATAGAAGTTTCTGGAGGCCTCGGTTACAACTTGTTCCGACTTACGCATGATCGTCGAAATAACTGCTCTCCATTGCTGACAAATGCATCATAACTTGTTCGGCGATATCGACGGAACCTCTAAGTCCGCCCTTATCCGACTTCGGCTCAAAGCTTCGAACCGCTACAAAAAAACTTTCTCCCCGCTTCGGAAGATCTGACCAGGAATCTTGAGACCTTCCTCTGATGTAGACGCAGAGTACCCGACATCCAGGTAAAGCCTTGATTATTCTGCCCACTCCATAAGCAGCACTCTGAACATCCACCCTTCCAGTTCTACTTCGGCCTCCTTCTGGAAATACTAAGCCTGCCTCTCCCCGATTCATTAACCAAGTTAACTTAGACAAAACCTGCGCTATGCCTTTCCTGCTGCCTCCGCGATCAATTGGTATGCACTTAAGCAAATAAACTGCTATCCGAGCCCACCAAGAATAGGCAAAATGCTCCCGCGCAGGTAAATTCCAAGCGACAGCTCCGAAATCGCGTAGGTAGAAGGTCATACCTCCTAATGCCCATCCTATTAGTGCGGAGTCAAGCTTAGTGAGATGGTTGGCACAAATAAGAACAGGCACAGATGCCTTCCTTAACCGAGAATACTCCGCTCGAGAGCTTTTGGCCCCCTCGATCTTCCACCTGAAAATGTAGGTCATTACAAACACACATAGTGGAATCCACAAAGGACTGATTAATCGAGACAGGTTCCTCTGGAGCCATAGCGCGATACGAACCGACATTGATGGCGACTCTGAGACCAATCGAAAATTATCCCTTAGTCCTTGCAATCAACGAGACACAATCCCCTACGGTGTTCACTGAATCGACATCTTCATCCGCAATTTCAATATCGAACTCATCTTCAAAGGCGAGCACCACATCCACTAGGCGAGCCGAGTTAACTTTCAGATCCTCAAGAATATTAGTTTCGCCGGAAATGCTTGCTAACGCCTTTTCGTCCTTAACATAAGGAGTCAAAATCTTTACCACCTGTTCGAAAATCTGTTCTTCTGACATCATCAACCTCCAACTGTTTACTCGTTATGGGCGAGTCCTATTTAGCATTCTATCTTTCTGATCTAAAGACACGTTTGTACAAAACACCAAAAGGCGCAGTGGCAGACTCTTTACGCTTGCCACCTTTGGAACGACACGCAGGCATTCACATCACCGAATCCGAAGCTCGCCTTCATAACAATATCATTTCCTTCGTTCTCTTTAGCTTTCCGTGGTATAGAGCCCTCAAATGCAACAAGATCGGGGTGCACATCTTCACAGTTAACTGAGGGATGAACAAAGTCACTGTGGAGCATTAAAATCGCGGCAATCGATTCGATCGCCCCAGCTGCCCCGAGGGTATGACCGATAAGAGATTTAGTAGAAAGAATCGTTGGGAAATCTTCCGCGGGTCTTCCCAATGCTCGAGACCACGCCCAGACTTCCTTAGGATCAGCTCCCGTCGCGGTCAAGTGACCACTGATAAGATCCACCTGATCGGCGGTAATCTTCGATTCTGACAACGCTTCTTTTATGCAGCGCTCCACGCCTAGTGGATTGGGGGCAGTCATGCTTCCACCCGAACGATGGCCTCCGCAGTTAATCGAGCCTCCTAAAACCTCAGCGTAGATCCGCGCTCCCCTCTTTGAAGCACTTTCTAGGCTCTCCAACATAAGTGCACCGGCACCAGCTCCTGGAACAAAACCTCCTGCAGAGGCCGAAAGAGGCCGAGAGGCCTTACTCGGACTGTCGTTCCACTTACGGGCCAACACCCGCATCGCATCAAATCCAGCCCAGATATATCGAGTGGCTGCTTCCGTACCACCACATATCATTCGGCTAGATCGTCCCGCACGAATCCTATAGAGCCCCTCAATCACAGCCTCAGTACCGGTGCTACAGGCGCTTGAGTTCGTAGTAACCTGATTACCAAGAGCTAAAATTCCTGAGAGGCGCGCGGACACACCGCTAGCCATTACCTGCTCGACTGCCGTGCTACCCAAGCGTCTTATTTTTCTCTCATTTACTAGTGGAGCAACCCTTTCGGCAATCGTTTCCATTCCGCCAATGCCCGTACCAAAAACGGCACCCGTCTCCCAGTCAATTGCCTCATCGTCAGTTTCTGACGGAACTTCAAAGCCAGCATCGCGCCAACACTCCACAGCAGCCAAGGCAGCATAACGCTGAGCACAATTCATCGACATCAAAAGCTCTTCGCTGAAATTCGCAACACATAATTCTTCTATACCCTGAGGAATCGCCGCTACTTGGCAGGAAAATTTAAACTCATCCATCTCCGGATTATGGCGTATGCCCGTGCGCCCGTTTCGCAGAGCCGACTCGAATTCCTGGACATTGTGACCGTTTGGTGCCAGCACTCCGAGTCCCGTCACAACCACGCGCTTTTCTTGACTAGTCACAATTGCACTCCGATTCCCGAAAGGTTTCCAGAGCAAACCACCGTTCCGTTATCGAGTCGCATCTCGCAGGCGGCGCGAAGTTTTTTTCTCCGATAGAAAGCTTTATTACCAGAAATTGTAACCCGATCACCGGGTCTCACTACGCCGCCAAACTCAACTTCCACATCTGTGAAAAGTGTGGTCAAGCTAGAAAGTCCTTCGCGGCCAAATTCCTTAGACCAGGAATAAAGTGCTAAAGGAATGACGGCGGCCTGCGCCATCGATTCGACTAAGAGCACGCCAGGCGTCACGGGATTGCCTGGAAAGTGGCCCTTGTAGAATTCGTGGTCTTCGCTCCAACGATAAATAGAAGTTACATGGTTCTCGTCAAGCTCCAATATTTCATCGACAAAGCGAAAAGGTGGTCGCTGAGGGATTAGAGTGAGAGCCTCGTTCTTCGAAATCTCTTTACCCACCGTACATTCCACCATTTACATGAATAACGGTCCCGTGAACGTAACTTGCATTCGTGGCAAGCCAAACCACAGCCTCAGCTACCTCTTCTGCCGTCCCCATTCTTTCTAGAGGAATCTGAGAGAGAATGGACTCGCGAATTTCCTCTGGTAATTGATCCGTCATATCTGTCTTAATAAAACCCGGTGCAACTGAATTAACCAGTATCGATCTACCCGATAGTTCCTTAGCCAAGGATTTCGAAAAGGCATCAAGACCGGCTTTCGCCATCGTATAGGGGGACTGACCTCTATTACCTGTATGACCTACAACGCTGGTGATGTTGATAATCCGACTGTTTTTCTGTCTCAGCATAAATCTTCTTAGTATAAGTTTTGTGAGATACCAAGTCCCTCTAGTAAGAGAAGCAACAGCGTCATAATCTTCCAGCTTCATAGAAGGAGTCGGACCATTCCTATTATCCCCAGCGTTGTTGACCAGGACATCGATCCGACCTTCCTCTTCTTTCAAAATTTTAATCATAGTGTCGATAGAATCAGGGTCTTTCAAGTCTGCCTGGATTGCAAACGCATTGGATAGCTCACCAACGAGCGCTTCCGCCCCAGGCTTACTGTTGCGATAATGAATGCCCACACGAAAACCGGCAGCAGATAGTGAACGGCAACACGCTGAGCCGATTCCAGTTCCGCCTCCAGTAACTAGAGCGATGGGAGGGATCTCACTCAAGACTTTGTCTTCCCAAAACGCAGCATATAACCGGCCCAGGTGAGGCCACCTCCAACACCCACCATCGCCACGTCATCTTGGACTCCCATGTCGTCCCACTTTTGAGAAACCACCGAGGCGCAACCTGGCGCACAAGTGTTGCCATATTGGTCGACATTATAATGGTGGCGTTCTTCAGGTATCCCACACCGCTGCGCAATTGTCGTTAACGCCCCAAGGTTCACCTGATGACCCACAAAATGAAGCTGTCGGTCTTCCCGAGCGTGGGCATCTGCCACTCTTCGGAATTCCCGTTGACTCTTCTTTATTGCAAACATCTGGACATTCCGACCATCTTGAGAAAAGTGACCAGTCCTCGGGACCCAAACGCTTTCGCAACCACCGGGATTGGACGAAATATCTGTGCCTAATATCTCCGCACATCCCGGCTCACGAGTAGACACAACTGCCGCAGCAGCACCATCACCAAACAGAACACAACTGGTCCTGTCGGAATAGTCTAAACATTGAGTAATCGCATCTTGCACGCTAATCAAAACAAAAGGAGGTAAAGCTTCTGGTTTCATTAAATTCAGAAGATGCATGTGAACCAAGAAAGTTGTGCATGCCGAGTTAACATCGAAACAAGGAACTTCCAATCCGAGACCTTTCGCTACGAGAGCCGCATCTGCAGGCGTCACACTATTGGGTGCCGAGCTTCCACCAATAACCATTCCAATATCCGAAAGAGAAATACCGGCTCTTTTAATTGCTAGCTCGGATGCCTTTACACCTAGGTCTGACGTAGTGTATTCGGCAGCCTCAGTCGCCGCACGTACGTCCGAATTCTTCGTTTCCTTTATATACTCTAAGGGAAGCACCGTCCGACGAGACGCAATGCCTACCCTTTCCTGTATCCACTTATCATCAGTGCCAATATCTAATTCTTTTAAAAATTTATTTGTAACGGCATTTTCCGGATGAAAATGACCGAAAGAATGAACGTGCAATGTCATACATACGACCCCGATATATGTTCTCCACCATCTACTCTAATAACCTCACCATTTATCCAACCAGCTTCTGGAAGTGAGAGTAAGTAAATTACATTTGCCACATCTTGAGGGGTAGTAAGACGTCCAAATGGATTTCGTCTTCGTGCCCCCGCTTTAATCTGAGTACTTCCCGGGATAGCTGCTAGTGCAGGAGTTTCGGTCACACCCGCCTGAATCACGTTGCACCTGAGCCCATAAGGAGCGCATTCCATCGCGATCGCACGAGCTACCGATTCTAAAGATACTTTGGCAGCGGCCACGGCTGCATACCCCTTCCAGGCCAGGGTGTTACCTTCACTTGTGAGGCCAAAAACTCGAGCGTCATTTGCAAACAGATTTCGCGTAAGCAAGTCTTGCGTCCAATCGAGGATGCTCGTTCCCATGCAATAGATGGTTCGTGCCATGTCCTCGGCATCCAAGACCCCACCATACTCTGGTTTGCTCGCTAGGCCTTCGAGTTCGTCTATACCAGACTCAAAAAGACGATCGACAGCGCCCTTTAATTGGTTTACCTCGATACCGAGCTCTTTCGCCAGGGCCTCGCCGCCGTCCGGGATTCGACCACGCCGAGGCCGCTCAACCGCCAAGAGTTTGAGATTTCCAAAAGCAATCGAATGAAGCAATACTCTTACCCGTCCGCCACCAAGAACAGTCTCTAATTCGTCCATTAGTTCAAGTCGACGCTCAGGGGCAAGGGCATCCGCATTCTTTGTAACTAAGGTGGCGCCACGAGCGCGAATTGCCTCGAATTCCGGCTCTACTCGGCGCAGTTGCGCTCTTCTATCTCTATGTACGAGAAAAAGATTCATACCGTGCGCTGCAAGCTTTTGCGCAGTGGCTAAACCAAAACCGCTCGAGCCACCGAGGATAACAGCCCACTCGCCTTCTTCGAATGCGACCGAACCGATCGCTTCGTTCATCTTAACCTCCATAAGGGCCGGCGGCCCGCTTCACGACGGCGTTAAGGCGCCTTCGGTAATCAACACCAGTCAATGGTATCTACTCTCCACGCCAACTATTGGTTCCGATCTCCGTCTAAACTTATTTCGGTTATCTCGGCAATCGGATCTGAAGTACCCTTCAACTCTTCCAGACTTTTAGTTTTACCTTCCGCAATCGCTGCAACTATTTTGCGAGATCTCACCCTCATAGGGTACCCCGGGGTACCAGTGGCTGCGTAATTAAACGGGTGTTTTTAACCTCGCACCCGCCCAAAAATACTCATGGAAAGGATGACTCCAAGTGTTGTTTTCGCAAGGTAGTGGGCTCTAGCCCGAAGAAGAAAATCAGCCCATCCATTGGCCCTCATTCGGATCAAAAGCCTGGCCTGTGAACGATGCCCCCCAAGGCGAGCAAATAAAAGTAACCAGCTCCGCTATCTCTTGGGGGCTCGTTAATCTCCCTAAAGGAACTTCCTCTATAAGACGCCTTTTTTGGTCCTCATAGGTCACATTTTCCATCTCGCCTAACTCGGACATCCGATCCTTCGCCATTTCCGTATCAACCCATCCAGGGCAAATGGCGTTAACTCTAACCTGGTCAGAAGCGAGTTCCGCAGCCAGCGACCTTGTCAGACCTAGTTGGCCAGCTTTGGACGCGCTGTAGCCTGCAATTCCCGCTACCCCAAAGCGCGCCACGCAAGATGACATGACAATTATGTGGCGCGGATTTGGTCCACTTTCCATCTGTGATTGAAATGCTCGTATGGAGTAGTAAGCACCGTTGATATTGGTCCTCACGATATCGTCGAATCGATCTTCTCCGGCCCATACATCAGGACCTCCAATTCCAGCATTTGCGACAAGTATATGAGGTGGTCCGAGCACCGTTGCGATCTCACGAAAAACTGCAACCTGAGCGTTACGATCACGAACGTCGACCGAGCGGAAGATCACGTCACCTTCGATCTTCGCTGCTACTTCCCGAAGAGGTTCAATCCTCCGGCCTAATAATGCAATCTTCGCTCCTCGATTGGCTAAAGAGAGGGCCACCGCCCGCCCGATACCAGTACCTCCACCCGTAACGACCGCGACCTTAGAATCCAAAAACTTGTCTTCGTTGCTAAAAGTCATCGAGAATCCCGACCTCGTCAATCAAGCTCAAAAGATCCTCCCGACGGGTGACACTCCACTCCACACCTTCAGGAAG
>DKAI01000118.1:31780-37522 GCA_002450755.1 Deltaproteobacteria bacterium UBA6930 | reverse complement strand
TGATCTGGAAGGTCATAGTGAGGACGTTGACGTTCGAAAAGCTATCAGGGCGGCTTCCGAAATCGCTACGTCTACGCGAGTCTTGGGTTCGTTTCCTCGCGCTTTAGTTTCTCAAGCTTCAGAGGGTAATGAATGAGCGTCGTCAGTAGAGTCAAGAAGCATATCTCTGAACTCAACCCGTACGTCCCGGGTAAGCCAGTTGAGGAGCTTGAACGAGAGTTAGGCCTTACGGATTCGATAAAGCTGGCCTCTAACGAGAATCCAATTGGACCGTCCCCGAAGGCTGTAGAGGCAATGAAAAAAGCATTGACCGAAGTGCATCGATACCCGGATGGTTCGAGTTACGAACTTAGAGCCGTCCTGTCTGAGCAACTAGGAGTATCGGGAGAACAATTGGTTTTTGGTGCCGGCTCGGACGAGCTACTTGAGTTAATAGCGAAGGCATTTTTGGGTCCTGGGGACGAGGCGGTCTTTGCTTGGCCTTCGTTCGCTATGTATCCGATAGTGGTTAAAGGGATGGGTGCAAAGTCTGTAAAAGTGCCTCTTACGGTAGATTTGGTACACGATCTCGATGCTATGGAAAAGGCGATTTGTTCGTCCACTCAAGTCGTTTTTGTTTGTAATCCCAACAACCCCACCGGTACCAGCATTGGAAGGGACGATTTTGATAATTTTGCCAAAGCAATACCTGACGATGTTTTGTTGGTTATAGATGAAGCCTACTTTGAATACGTGCGGCGCAAAGATTTTCCCGATGCCCTGAGTTTGATTGCTGAACGTCCAGGTACGGCGGTTTTACGTACTTTTTCCAAAATATATGGTCTTGCTGGCACGCGTGTTGGTTACGGCGTGATGGATAAGGAGTTCGCGAGTTTCTTGGAACGATCGCGACACCCATTTAACATTAACTCCCTAGCAGAGGTCGCGGCTATCGCCGCTTTGGACGATAAAGAGCATGTAGAGAAAGCTCGGCAAGTAAATTTACAGGGAATGGAATATTTAAAAAAAGAGTTCTCGGCAATGGGAATTCGAACCTGGGATAGTGATGCAAATTTCCTCCTGGCAGAGACGGGTTCTGGCACTTATGAAGCATTATTGCCTCGTGGGGTGATTGTTCGGCCTATGGAGGGGTTCGGGCTTCCAGATTGTGTACGTATCACGATTGGTAACAACGTTGAAAACGAACGTGTTGTATCTGCTTTGACTCAACTGAGAAATGGCAGTAGATGAAGACCTTGTTTGAACGAGTAACTATCGTAGGGCTGGGTCTGCTAGGGGGCTCTCTTGCATTGGCTCTAAGGGAACGAAACCTGGTAAAGGAAATCGTTGGTGTTGCAAGGAGGCACGAGACTTGGGAATTAGCGATGGCGGAAGGCATTATAGACAAGGGGGGGAGTGACCCTACAGTTGGGGTATCTGGCTCCGATCTCGTTATACTGGCTAGCCCGGTGGAAGTTATGCCTGCGATTGTTGCGAGCGCTAAGGAGGGCTTTTCTCAAGGAAGTTTGTTGACAGATGTGGGGAGTGTGAAGGAAGTTCTCGTGCAGAAATTGCCACAGTTGTTGCCTCCAGGAGTGGAATTTCTTGGCTCACATCCTATGGCAGGAAGTCATTTGCAGGGTTTATCCAACTCCAAATCGAATTTATTTGAGAGTGCCACCTGCGTTTTGACTCCCGTTGCGGGAACATCAACGGGAGCCCTTGAGCGCTTGCGATCGCTGTGGGAAGGAGTAGGAATGCAGGTAATCGAGCGGAGCCCTGAAGTCCATGATGCGGAAGTGGCATGGGTAAGTCACGGGCCTCACGCAGTTGCCTTTGCATTTGCTAAGGCAATAGGAGAAGCGGCGCCCTCTGCCTTGCAACTGCGAGGTAGCGGATTCCGAGATTTTATACGTATTGCGCGGAGCGATGGGAGGCTCTGGTCGGGGATTTTAAGTGAGAATGCTCTACCAACAAGACAGGTTGTCGAAAAGGTTATCAAGCGGTTGGATGAATTTTTAGATGTTTTGGATGGCAAGAACAAGGAAGAATTATCTCGTTGGATTGACGAAGGCCGCAAAGAAGTCGAGACGGGCGAGTAAAATTAGCGCTACCGAAGGGCTTGGCGCACCGAATTACTAGATTGAAGGGAAGACAAGTTAAATATGAGTCAAGAGAAGAACACTGAGGCATACGAAATTCCTGCCGGAGAAAGTTTCGCGGATCTTTTCGCGCAAGATGCTCGCAAGGTAGAGGAAGGAGAGGTAGTCCGCGGAACGATCACTTTTATCGATGATGATCAAATCCAGGTCGACATCGGATTTAAGTCAGAAGGCATGGTCGATACTTGGGAGTTTATGGATGAGGACGGGACAGTTCTCGTTAACGTAGGCGACGTGGTCGATGTCCTTGTGGAGGAATCCGAAGGAGAGGATGGACGTGTAGTTTTATCTAAGGAAAAGGCCGATCGGTTAAAAATCTGGGATGAAATTAGCGCAGCTTCCGATCGTGACGAGGCGGTCGAAGGAGTGGTTCTCTCTCGAGTGAAGGGAGGGTTGGCTGTCGATATTGGAGTGAAAGCCTTTTTGCCTGGATCTCAAGTGGATCTGAGACCAGTGAGAAACCTGGAACATTTAATCGGTGAAAGGCTCCAGTTTAAAGTAATTAAGTTCAATATGAGAAGGGGAAATATTGTCCTTTCTCGTCGTGCACTCTTGGAAAAAGAGAGAGAAAGAATGCGCGCGACGACGTTGGATGCATTGCAGGAAAACCAGATAGTGGATGGAGTCATTAAAAACCTTACAGATTATGGAGCTTTTATAGATCTAGGAGGTTTAGATGGGTTGCTACATGTGACTGATATGTCATGGGGACGAGTGACTCACCCAAACGAATTATTCAAAGTTGGTGATGAGATAAAAGTTCAAGTTTTAAAGTTCGACGCAGATAATGAACGAGTGTCTCTTGGTTTGAAGCAGATCCAGCCAGATCCCTGGATCGACGCGGCGATGCGTTTCCCAATAGGCATGAGAGTTTCAGGCGAAGTGGTTTCCTTGGCCGATTACGGAGCTTTCATTGAACTTGAAGCTGGTATAGAAGGACTGGTTCACGTTTCAGAGATGTCATGGACGAAGAGGGTGAAACATCCGTCGAAGATAGTTGAAATCGGCGATAAGGTCGAAGCAGTAGTATTAGATGTTGACGAACCAACGAGAAAAATCTCTTTAGGAATGAAGCAAATTGAACCTAATCCCTGGAGTTTGATAGAAGAGAAATATCCGGTTGGGACCCATGTCGAAGGGACTGTTCGTAATGTTACGAATTTCGGCGTGTTTGTGGGCCTCGAGGAGGGTATCGACGGTCTAGTGCATGTTTCAGATATGTCATGGACCGAGCAGATAAGTCAGCCCAGCGAGAAGTTTGAAAAGGGCGACCCGGTAAGTGCAGTTGTCCTGAAAATTGACCGAGATAACGAAAAATTTTCATTGGGTATAAAACAATTAGAGCCGAACCCTTGGGACGATATTCGCAAGAAGTACACGGTAGGATCTCAGGTTGATGTGCAGGTATCCAACATTACGGAGTTCGGTGCCTTCGTGAAGCTAGAAGAAGGTATTGAGGGGCTTATTTATAATTCCGAGCTTTCTCCTGATAGAGTGGAGAATGCTTCAGAAGTTGTCTCGGTTGGACAAAATGTTTCGGCATTAGTAACTAAAGTTGACGCTGCGGAACAGAAAGTCTCGTTATCGATTAAAGCGATAGCGGATAAGGCGCAAAGGGATTCTCTAAAGAAAATTGCAGAGCAGCAATCTCAAAGCCAGACAACGACATTGGGTGACATTCTGGCAGAGAAATTGGCTCAGCATGGTGAGGATGAATAGTTCGGGTTCTTGTTAGGACCCCAGTGTGCGGAGAGGCTTAGAAAAGACCTGCTCCGTGGGAGAAACAGGATGACCAAGAGTGGACTTATAGAAAGGGTCGCGGAACTCACCTCCCACATCTCCAAGAAAGACACGGAAATTGTGGTGAATAGAATTTTTGACTCAATGACCGATGCTTTGAGACGTGGAGAGCGAATCGAGATTAGAGGATTTGGGAGTTTCCAAGTTAAGCAGCGCGACGCACGGGAAGGAAGAAACCCGAAAACTGGTGAAGAGGTTCATATTCCTGCGAAGAGGGCTCCGTTTTTCAAAGTAGGTAAGGAGCTCAAGGAGTTAGTGGACGCCTCCGAAGTTGAAAGTCCAAGTCATAATGGTAACGATTAAAATAAGCTGAAGCTTTTAAAACGGGATGTTCTTTATGATAGTCCTGAGACGATGTCTTTTATTTTTTGGATGCGCTGGTATTGCGTATGGTCTCTTCAGATTCTGTTCCATTAATTCTGAAACGGTAAACATAAACCTGCTTGTTACATCAATAGAGAGTATATCGCTTTGGAAAGTGACCGCGATAGCTCTTTTGGCTGGTGCCGCTATTGGCTTAATACTTTTACTCTTTCCTTTAACAAGGCAGGTATTTTTGATTCTTAGACTAAGGAAAAAAATAGATGCTTTAGAGGAAGAGTTGGATGGATTGCGTGCCTTACCGCTTTCGAAAAATCAGGATCCAGCGTGGAGCAATGATGGAGGCACTCTTCAGTTGGCGGACGATTCGCCTAGGAATGATTAAAAATGTTGTTTCAAAAAGGTAAGAAGTTAGAACCTTCTGAGGAGATGACTACAGCCTTGCTCTCGGTACTAGACGGGAATTATAAGGAAGCTGAGAGAGTGTTGGAATCCCTTGTTCGCGTCGACACATCTCGTGTTGGTCCGATGCTGGCTCTAGGGCGACTTTATAGGCTTAGAGGTGAAGTAGGGAGAGCGATAAGAGTACATAAGAATCTTTTGCTTCGAACAGATTTGTCCAAAAGCGAAAGGTTTGGTGCACTTAAGGGACTTGCAGGGGATTTTCGTGCTGGCGGATTTTTGAAGAGAGCAATTCGAGCTTACGAAGACCTCCTGGAAGAAAATACCAAAGACTTTCTTGTTATTAATGTTTTGGTCGAACTTTATGGTCAAGTGCAAGATTATGGCCGTTCGATTAGTATGCTAAAGCGATTAAGAGATTCCGGTAATAAATCTAAGGAAGCCAGACTTTATTTGGCCTACGCGGAATTGCAGGTAAAAAGGGGTGAGGAGAGAAAAGCATATAGGTCGCTTAGAAGATGTTTGAGAAAGGATTCTAACTTGGCCGTAGCCTGGGAGAAGCTTGGTGACTTAGAGGAGAAGCAGGGTAGGCATCGGCGCGCGCAGAAAGCCTGGTTACGAGGAATCGATTGTAACTCTAGTCAATCGAGATCTATTTATCCCAAGCTTAAGAAAAGCTATTTATCCCAAAATGCCTTAGAGCATTACGAGGTATTCCTGAAGGAGAGAGTTCAGGCAGATTCACTTGACTTCGACGCACGTATCGCCCTATGTACCTCTCAGGAGGAGCGGGGTGATCTAGAAAATGCTCTCAAAGGCCTCGAAACCTTGTTGGGATACCAAAAATTTCACTTAGAAGCCTTAGTTCTAAGAACTCGATGGTTGATTCGTTCGGGAGCCGACGAGGAACTTATTCGGTCCGCATTCGAGGCGACATGTGATGGGATAGGTGACCTAGGAGCCTTTCGGGAATTGAGTTTCCCTCGGTGACTCGAAGTTCGCTCGAGACACCTATGATGCGCCAGTATTTGTCAGTTAAGTCTCAGTATCCTGACGCTGTCGTCTTTTATCGCATGGG
>DKAI01000118.1:23453-31395 GCA_002450755.1 Deltaproteobacteria bacterium UBA6930 | reverse complement strand
ACGACTCGAGATAAAGGAAAAAATGATTCAGTGCCAATGTGCGGGGTACCCGTTCATAGTGCTCAGCATTATATACAGAAGTTAGCTAGATCTGGATTTCGTGTTGCAATTTGTGAGCAGGTGGAAGATGCAAAGGAAGTGGGGAGGAGGCTTGTCAAGCGTGAAGTGGTAGAGGTAATTACGCCGGGATTAGTTGGGGACCCAGAGGGGCTTGAAAGTTCAACCGAATTACCTTTGAGTGCTATCGAGTTCGATGATGTGACCAGAAGCTGGGGGCTTTCAACCTTTGATTCATCAACGGGTTTATTTAAATTCACAAGAGCTTTGTCCCAAGAGTCCAAATTTCCTCGGGTACTGAGCGAAGAACTTTCTAGGATTTCCCCTAGAGAGATTTTAATTTCCGAATCACTCTCTACTGTTCTCACTCAGGTGCTTAAGCGTGACTTTACCGAGGCTGTCGTAACCTGCATTGAGCTACATTATTTCGATCCTAAAGCTGTATCGGATCCTCCTGAAGGTTTCTCAGGAGATATCAAGGATGCAGCTGTTCGCTCGGTCTCAGCAATACTTAATTACGTAAAGAAGAACCAACCATTTTTGATCAATCAGATAGTCCGACTTCAAGAGTACTCTCTTAAAGAATCAATGGTACTGGATGCTGCTACGTGTTCGCACCTTGAATTATTCGAAAATCAAGAAGACAAAGGCCGACGAGGAACACTTTTAGAAAGGATTGATAGAACCAAGACTGGGTCGGGAGCTCGCTGCTTATCGCGGTGGCTTCGATATCCGCTGTTAGATCTCGAGGCAATTGAGCGTCGACAGTTGTGCGTGGAAGAGCTCTTTGACGATGATCGAAGACGATCTCGACTGAGAGAGGCAATTTCAGGTGTTGGAGATCTGGAGCGAATATGGACGAAGGCAGCTCGGGCATCGTCGACGCCTCGTGATTTTGGTGTGCTGCGGGGAGCATTGGGAATGTTGCCAAGAGTCTGTGAAGCCTTAGAGGAACGGGAAGGGTATCCGATTGGGGAATCACTGCTGCCTGTTCCGGTTAAACTGGAAGGGCTCTTGTTACTGCTCGAAGCGAGTTTGGTTGATGATCCTCCGGCTATTCCAAAAGGCTCTAGGGGGGCGCTTGAAACTGGTTACATTCGCTCGGAATTTCATGCAGAACTAGATGTTCTTCGGAAGCTTGCGGCCAAAGGTAGAACTTGGATTGCCGATTTGGAGAGACAAGAACAAGAACGAACAGGAATCCCTAAATTAAAGATCCGCTTTCATCAAGTGCATGGTTATTTTATCGAAGCTAGTAAATCTCAGTTGAGCAAAATCCCAGAAAATTACGAGCGAAAACAGACTCTGGCTAATGTGGAGCGCTTCACTACGCGAGAACTTCGAGAGATGGAGGGTCGGGTGAGAGGGGCTCAGGAAGATGCGGCAGCCCTAGAACGTAAAATTTTCAAGGATCTACGTGATACTGTTTCGAAGCAGACTAGGGAAATTCTTACGGCTGCATCGACCGTTGGTGACCTCGATGCTCTTGCTTCGTTGGCCGACGTTGCACGAAAAGACGCGTGGGTTCGCCCAGTTGTAGATAATACCTCGGAGATTGATATTGAAGACGGGCGTCACCCAGTAGTGGCAGAGATCATGAAAAATCAAGGATCAGATTCTTTTGTTCCAAATTCGACAAGAATTGGAGAGAGTGATGGCTCTATTTTTCTTTTGACAGGTCCTAATATGTCTGGCAAAAGCACCTACTTGCGTCAGGTCGGACTTTTGGTTCTACTCGCCCAGGTGGGCAGCTTTGTTCCCGCAAGCAGAGCACGAGTTGGTCTAGTGGATAGAGTATTTACAAGAGTTGGAGCAAATGACAGACAAATGCGTGGTGAATCCACGTTTATGGTTGAGATGAGAGAGACTTCAGAAATTTTGGAGGAAGCGACAGATCGGAGTCTTCTTATTCTCGATGAGATCGGACGAGGGACTAGCACCTTCGATGGTCTGGCGATAGCTTGGGCAGTGGCGGAGCACCTTCACGACACTACGAACCTTTGTCCTCGAACACTTTTCGCAACTCATTTTCATGAACTTGCTGAATTGTCGAGAACGCGACCGCGGATGAAGAATATGCACTTTGAGGTAAGAGAATGGAACGAAGAGGTGATCTTTTTAAGGAAGTTAATACCGGGAGAAGCTAGTCGTTCATTTGGTATTCAGGTAGCGAAACTTGCAGGACTCCCTGCCTCAGTTTTGAAGAGGGCTCGCGAGCGACTTGCTGAGCTGGATCAAAAGGATGAAGTTAGAAACGAAGTGCCTCAGTTAAAATTATTTGGGTCGCGCAAAGTCGATTTTACAGATGATGTGGCTGAATTGGTAACGAAAATTTCTGAAATCGACCTAGATTCAATGAAGCCAATAGATGCCTTAATGTATCTTGAAAAAATAAAGTCAAGGCTTACTAAGGACGTGATGTGATGAGTTGCTCCCTCTTGGCAAGAGGAGGGTTTGTGGGGTTTCTTTGTTGTTTTATTACAGCAAGTACGAATGCTGCACCATCAGAACTGTCAATTCGGCACTGGGCATATGAAAACTATACGAGAGTAGTTTTTGAGGTACCGCGAGATGTTTCGCCAACTATTCGTTACCTCCCCTCAGATAACAAAAAACGTAGACCGGAACGCCTTTATTTCGATTTGATTGATGTAAAAGCCGATAATGTCAAGATCGAAGTAGGAGATGGAGTCGTAAGGCAAATTAGATCTGCAAGAAATAGGCCGAGACGTACTAGGGTAGTTTTAGAATTGGATCGTTATGTAAGGCATCGATCACTGACACTGTCGAATCCTTCAAGGGTAGTAATTGACGTATATGGAATTTCTGGCGAAACAAAGATTGAAGAAGAAACAAAAAAAATAAAGTCTGTGATTGTTGTAGATCCTGGTCATGGTGGACGGGACCCGGGGGCATTAGGGCTTTCGGATGTTAAAGAGAAGCACGTCACTTTGAAAGTGTCGAAATTTTTGAAACTAGAGTTAGAGAAGCGTGGCTTCGAGGTAGCAATGACTCGAACTACAGATAGAATGGTTTCTCTTGAGGAAAGAACAGCTATCGCTCAGGCTAAAGGTGCACGAGCGTTTCTTTCGATTCATGCTAATGCTGCACCTAGTCGCAATGTGAGAGGAATAGAGACGTACTATCTGGACAGGGCTAGCCATAAACAAACACTGAGGGTAGCCGCGAGAGAAAACGGTACAATACCTGCAAAATTGAATGCTCTGCAAACAACAATCGCAGGTCTTCGTATTTCTGAAAATGCTAGAGTGTCTCTAGAATTAGCTGGAAACCTCCATGATGCTATGACCCAAGGATTGCATCTCGAACATGGACCAGTAGCTGATTTAGGTGTAAAGAAGGGTCCTTTTCAAGTACTATTTTTAACGGATATCCCCGCAGTATTGGTGGAGATAGGGTTTTTGACAAATCCGAAGGATGCGAAACTCTTAAGGAATTCTGCGTATCTCAAAAGTTTAAGCACACACATGGCGCGGGGCGTAGATCGTTTTTTGACGAAACACGAGAGCGTTCGCCAGAGGCAGTGAGTATCGATGGTTAGTGAGGAAAACGTACGTTCGGCTCCTCTTGTAGAGGATTTTCTTTCGGAAAGAGATGCTCTGTTAGGCGGTGCTACTTCGTTTGATCGTGAAATTACGGAGAGTGTACAGGACTATATCTCTGCTCACCAAAAGTACGTGATCAATCTGCATTCTCGAGGAGAAGAAGGAGGACGACTCAATCAAATTAATTCCGATGGAATCGATCGTCTTATAAGACGGCTTGTGCGCTCAGCCGAATCACTTTATTACGCAAGCGGTGGAGAAGCAGGAGAAAGCGTCGCAGTTGTGGCAGTTGGCGGATACGGGAGGAGAGAACTCTCGGTTCATTCGGATATAGATTTACTTTTTTTGCACGGAGCTCCTTTAACGTCTCTTGCTTCGATAGTTGCAGAAAGGATTCAGCATTGGCTCTGGGATGCCGGAATGAAGGTAGGTAGTGCAGTGCGGTCCGCACAGGAAACGATTAGGCTTGCCAAAGCTGATGGAACTGTGGCCACGAATGTCCTAGATGCTCGCTTTCTAGGCGGAGAAACGCGTTTTTACCACGATTTGCAATCAGGAGTTTGGAGAGATCTAATTAGAAATCCGAAAGAATTTTTGCAAACTCAGGTTTCCTTTATGGAGGAACGTCATGAGAAGTTTGGACAGTCTGTCTATCTGCTCCAACCAAATGTCAAAGAGGGCGCCGGGGGTCTTCGTGATTACCATACGGCTTATTGGATAGCGCGCGCGACAGTCCCAAGTCTCAGTTCGGCTAATGATATGTTGCATAGGGGCCTACTGACTGAAGGTGAAATGATTGCCTACGACCAGGCCTTGCAGTTTCTCTGGAGGGTCCGAAACGAACTTCATATTGAAAAAGGTTCTGCTATAGATCAGATGACTTTTGAAGATCAAGAGCTCGTCGCAACTCGTTTTGGCTACCAAGATGAAGGTCCTGGAGAACTCCCGGTAGAACAGTTTATGCGAGACTATTACCGTCACGCGCGTTCCGTTAGAAGTGGCTCTCAAAGTGTCATTGAGGAGGCAAGGCTTGGTCTCGATAAGAGCGCTCGCAAGGCTCGAAGTAAAAAAACGATCTCCAGCACTTTTGAACTCTCTGACGGCATGCTTCATATCCCTTACGCCGCAAAGGTGATCGCAAAGCCTGCTCGCATTATGGAAGCATTTTCAATTTCTCAGGAATATGATGTAACTCTATCTCGTTCCGCGCAACGTGTAATTCGAGAGCATTTGGATCTTATCGATTCAAAATTCCGTGAAGATACGGAGATAGGAAGCCTTTTCGACAAAATACTTTCGGCCCCCCAACGGGTTGCTCACGCTTTGATGGCAATGAACGAGATAGGAGTGCTGAGTGCATACCTTCCAGAATGGGAACACATAGTCTGTAGATGGCAACATGTGATGTATCACACGTACACGGTTGATGTGCATTCTATATTTTTGGTGCAAGAGCTTCGCCGACTTTGGTTAGGAGATCATAAAAAAATTGCGCCAGATCTTACCCGCTTGATTAGGACCAGTGGCGACCGCGCGGTAGTCTTTTGGGGTTGCTTGCTACACGATATTGGGAAAGGATATGGAGGAGATCATTCGGATAGAGGAGCTCAGCTTGCAGAGAGTTGCCTTGCACGTCTCGGTGTCTCGAAAGAAAGGAGAGAACGCGTAGTCTTCCTTGTGAAATACCATCTTCTTATGTCTCACGTTGCGCAAAGAAGAGATCTTTCAGACTTAAAGGTAATCATGGAATTTTCAGATACAGTCGGAGATCTCGAAAATTTAGACAATCTCTACTTAGTTACATTTGCTGATATTCGTGCTTCTTCGCCCGGCGCATGGAACGAATGGAAAGGACAACTGCTTCAAGAACTTTATGATCGAGTAGCTGACTACCTCGCGACGGGTGAGAGAGGGTCGTCTATTGTTGAAGAACAAATCGATCGCGAATATTCTGCGAGACAATTTAGCGCACTAGAAGAAATTCGTCTTATAGGTCTAGAGGATGATGAGGTAGTTTCTCTTTTTGAAGATATGCCTCGTCGTTACTTTTTGAGTCATACGGTATCTGAAATAGCCCGACACGCAGAAGCCGTGGCAAGATTTGAAAAAACAGGTAGGGCTATTGTGGTAACTAGAGAACTTTCTCAGGGGCATTCCGAAGTAGTTCTGTGTATGCGTGACTCAGAAGGACTTTATAGTCAAGTCGCAGGGCTTTTCACTTTGCTAGGCGTGAATATTTTAGATTCGCAGGTTTATACCACGAAAACCGAGATCGCTCTTGAAGTGTATCGAGTTAGGCTGCCTAAAGGCGGGGTAACTGAGAGAGAATTATTATGGGATGAATTCGAATTGGGACTTAAGAAGGTTCAAAATGGAGAGGAAGGACTCTCGGTTCAACTTAGATCGAACTCTCGTTTATCAACACAAAGAGTTCTTAGTCATCGTCCTGATTTGAAGGTGGAAATTTCAAATGTCGAATCAGAGCTTTATACCGTTATTGATGTGACGACAGATGATAGGCCTGGCCTTTTGTATGATCTGACACGTGTTTTAGCTAACCGGGGTCTAGATATTCACGTCTCTAAAGCAAGTACTGTTTTAGATCAGGTCGCTGATACCTTTTATGTCCTTAAAAGAGATGGTCTTAAGCTTAAAAACGAAGAAGAGCTAGCTCGAGTAAAGAAAGAGTTAATCGAGATAGCTCTCGGCGGTTCGAACTTTGAATGATTGGGATCGAGGTCTAGATTCGTTTTTAAATCACCTAAGAGTTGAAGAGGGACGTTCTCCGCGTACCGTAAGTGCATACCATCAAGACTTACTAATGTTCTCAAGGTGGCAAAACGTGAGACGGGTAGGCGGTCCAGAGACAGTTTCACGAGGTGATTTGCAAGATTATCAAGTTGAGTGTCGAAATAAGGGCGATGCAGCAACAACGAGAGCAAGGGCACTAGTGACCTTGAAAAGATTTTTTCGCCATTTGGTGGCTACGGGTGTGCTGGAAGTGGATCCGACGAAAGATCTTCTAGCGCCCCGATTGCCTAAAAAGTTGCCTAAAATTTTGAATGCCAGCGAGATAGAGTCTCTTTTTAGCGCTGTAAACATCAGGACAGCCTTAGGTCTACGAGACAGAGCGATGCTCGAGGTCTTGTATGGCTCCGGCCTACGAGTAAGTGAACTTATATCATTAAGGCTTTCGGCATTCGATAGAAAAGGAGGGATTCTTAAGGTACGAGGAAAAGGAGGGCACGAGCGCGTAGTTCCTCTTGGTGAGAAAGGACTTGATGCAGTTCGCCTTTATCTGGAGAATGGACGTCCTGAACTTTGCGTCCGAGATGACTTGACGCCTCAAGAGATGTTTTTAAGCAGACGAGGTTCGGGGATGACAAGGCAAAATTTCTTTTCTCGATTGAGAAAGGTGGCCGTTTCGGCCGGAATTGCTCCGGACAGGGTCTCACCTCATGCTCTGAGACATAGTTTTGCAACAGACCTCTTGGAAGGCGGAGCGGATCTTAGGGTTGTTCAAGCGATGCTTGGACATGCCGACCTCTCTACGACTCAAATTTATACTCATGTAAGCAGAGAACGGCTACGAGAGACTGTTGAAACCAGGCATCCTAGGGGAAAGGGCAGGTGAAGCGTTGCCATCGGTGGGGCCTTGATTAGCCGTCTAACGATTCAGGGTCTACGTGCGCGCTTGTCTCCCGAATTAAATGAAATGTTGAGACGAGTTCTACAGGTAGCAGAAGAGGACAGGTTTCGGCTTTTTTTAGTTGGTGGCCCGGTGCGAGATTGGTTTCTTGGAGAGAAGATCGAAGACTTGGACTTGTGCGTTGAATCGAATGATCTGAGTCTTGCTGGTGAGCTCGCGACCAATTCAAGCCCCCACAACGGCCGGGTTGTCCTTCATGACAAATTCGGCACTGCGCGTATTGAGGTAGGAGGTTGCTCGCTTGATATTGCTAGCACAAGGAGCGAAACTTATGCCTCTGCGGGCTGTTTGCCGAAGGTCTGTCCGGCTGATTTAGCAGGTGACCTAGGCAGAAGGGACTTTACTATTAACTCGATGGCCTTTGCCTTAAGCTCTGAGGCAAAAGCATGTGGAGCAGCCTTGATCGACCCATATGGTGGTGTGAGAGATTTAAAGAGACGGCAGCTCCGTATTTTACATGCTAACAGTTTTTGCGATGATCCAACGAGAGCTTTCCGAGCGGCCCGATTCGCTGCCAGGTTTTCGTTTAACCTGGATCGACAATCGAGAAAGGCCCTCAAAGTTGCCCTAGCTTCGAATTCTTTCTCCAACGTGAAAGGTGAACGTTTTA
>DKAI01000118.1:0-23040 GCA_002450755.1 Deltaproteobacteria bacterium UBA6930 | reverse complement strand
TGGGGTGTAGTAGATGACTTCTCCTCTACTCTCTCGTTGAATGGTGAGAACCAGGCGGCGCTTGGGCGCTTAGGGAAGGCCTTTCAGTCTGGACCATGGACGCTTAGGGCTCTAACGCCTTGGAAAGCGTTGCTACGTGTTTGGTTGACGGGTTGTGATTCAAAACGTTGTAGAGGAGCACTTGAAAGTTTCGCTATTCACGGAAAAGTTGCCGAGGAGGTGATTCAATTTCAGGAGAATTCTCATGAAATTTTGAAAAAGGTGGAGCAAGCAGCCAGTCGGGGTTTGATTGATCAAATGCTCTCCAGTTTTTCAGAAGAAGACTTGCTGTCGTTGTTCTGCATTGGAAATGCCTCTGTTAGGCGTCGGCTCGTACAATTTTGCGCGGTTGACCGCAACCTGAGACTGCCAGTAACAGCAGGAGATCTTTCAAAATTAGGCTTCTCGGGCGCTGGTTTGGGCCAGGCCTTACAACATTTGAGAGTTCTTTTTCTCAATGGTGAGATCCAAGGTCCTGTAAATACGAGAACGGTTGCTAGAATCCTAGGTACGCCGAAGGGCTTCGAAACCCTCTAGGAGATTTAGTGCTTCCCGGGCATTTGACCTCTTTATCGGCTAAAGCAAAATCCCCCCAACAGAAGCAGGAAGCTCATCCAAGTTGCTTGGGAGGTTGATAGTTGATGGAAGTTCACGAAAAAACTGCTGCAACGTCAATGGGTTCTGGATCAGATCTTGAAGAGACCGGCTTGGACTACTCCATCAAACTTCCAATTTTCGAGGGACCAATGGATCTGCTCCTCCACCTCATTAGGCAAAACGAGGTGGAAATTACGGAAATACCAATAGCTTTAATCGCTGATCAGTATGTAGAGACACTCGGGCTTATGGAGGATCTGAACTTAGAGGTCGCGGCCGAGTATCTGGTAATGGCCGCGACGTTGGCCTGGATAAAGTCTCGCATGCTTCTCCCGATTACCGATGGTGACGAGGAAGACGAGAGAGTCGATCCAAGAGCTGAGCTGATCGCGAGGTTGTTAGAATACCAAAGGTTTAAAGATGTTGCGGAAGAGCTCGGCGAACGTCCAGTCCTGGGCAGAGATATTTACCGTGCCTGGCCGGAAGAGATTGCGCTTACCCCAGAAGCAGAAAAAGAACTTGAAGTCGATGCTCTGTCCCTTGTCGTTGAATTGCAACGAGTCCTGAATCGGGCAATAGAAACGGCGAGTGTTCATCAGGTAACTTTTGAGGATGTGAGTATCCATTCTTGTATGGTCTCCGTAATGGAGGTTTTGGAAATTTCTAGCAACGTTGATTTTGAAAGTGTTCTGACTCGAAACGGTGCTCCTCTTTCGAGAGCTGTTATTGTGGGGATGTTTTTAGCCGTTTTAGAACTTGTGCGTATCGAGGCGATTCGAATCTACCAGGGAGTCGATGATAATGGATCTCCTAAGGGGCAAATTCATCTTCGTAAAGGTGTTGACGGTATCCAGGATTGGAGAGAAAAGATTTCGGAATGGATGTAAACGGGAACTTGGAGTCAAGAACGGAGGATTACTTTGGAACCGGAACAAGTTAAGAGAATTATAGAGGCACTGATAATCGCATCGCCAAAGCCGGTTTCCGCGACTAGGCTTTCATCGATAGTACCCAATGTGACAGTTTCTAAAGTGAAAGAGATTATTGAAGTACTACGGAAAGAATATGACGAGGAGCAACGCGGCTTTGAATTATGGACTATTGCTGGGGGATACCAAGTTCGCACGAGAACTGAATTCTCACCCTATGTGAAGCAACTTCAGCCAGAGCGGCCTTTGCGACTCTCGAAAGCTGCGCTTGAGACTTTGTCGATAGTTGCTTATAAGCAACCAGTGACAAGAGGCGAGATTGAAGCCATTCGTGGCGTTGATGCAGGTGCGGTTGTACGGAGTCTTCTAGAAAAAGGCCTTGTTAAAGGAGCTGGACATCGCGAAGTACTCGGGAGACCAATGGAGTATGCGACCTCTTCTAGGTTCCTGGAAGTTTTTGGTTTAAGAACATTGAGAGATCTACCAACATTAAAGGATCTTGAAGAAATTACGGAAGAGCAGAAAGGTTCTGAGAATATTACATTTGACGAATCCAAAGAGCCTTTGGCCGACCCGACCCCTCTGGATCTTCATTAAGCATACTACAACTGGGTAATTCACTGAGACTTCAAAGGCTACTCGGACAGATGGGAATTTCCTCTCGGAGAAAGGCGGAAATCCTCATTCAGCAAGGCCGAGTTAGAATCAACAGCAAGGTGGCTGAACTGGGCGATTCGGCAGATCCCGAAGGCGATAAAATTAGTGTTGACGGTATCGAAGTTTCTCGAGAAAAACGGGTCTACTGGCTTCTTAATAAACCCCGTGGAGTTTTAAGTACTTGTAAAGACGATAAAAATCGTCTGACAGTGTTGAGTGTTCTCCCTCAGATAGCGAAAGCAACCCGGCTTTTTCCGGTCGGTAGGTTAGATAAAGATTCGGAGGGCTTACTTCTCTTGACTAACGATGGCGATGCGGCTCAGGCATTGCTTCACCCATCGCTCGAAACTAAGCGAGTTTATGACGTGTGGATTACCGGTCTTTTTGGACGGGAAGAGAGTGAACAATTTGCCACGGGATTTAGGCTTCCTGACGGACATACGGCACCGATGCTGATCGAAGATATAGATTTGAATTCTTTGATACCGGGAAAAGCTCGAGTGCGACTTCAGTTGACAGATGGGAAAAAGCGTCAAATTCGAAGAAGCATGGAACTTGTCGGTTGCAAGGTCGACCGATTGCTTCGGATCGCAATGGGCCCTCTGGGCTTGGGTTCTCTTTCTTCAGGTCAAAGCAGGCTATTAACCCGTACAGAGCTAAAGGATTTAAGAAGGTACACCGAGCAGCGTCGTAGAAAAAAAAGCACCTCTTGAAGACGTTAAGTATCAGTCTGGTTTTTCTTGTCCAAGAAAGAAATGCTCAGAGGGAGACAAAATGATCCCAATGCGAGCAAAACGGCAATAAATATTTCGAACCCTTCCGGGAAATAATGTCGAAAGGTTAGAGCTGTATTATTTGCCTCAATAACGCGTTGGAATGGCCAGAGTTTGACCGTCGCTCCCAGTACGAGTCCTGCTAATACACCGAAGCTTGCCTGTGGGTTTTTAGCGAGCGTGAATTTTAAAAGCCTGCTAACAGCCACGATGCCAATAAGTACGCCAATCCCTACAGGGAGTAAGGTTAAACACGGAGCGATTAGTCTCTCTATTACGTGGGAATCGGGTGTCATGAAAATTTCACCTATTTCACCTATAGCTGAGAGGATGGGCAGGTATTGTCCAAGGAGAAGAACTAAGTATCCGCCGCTAAGCCCAGGAAGAACCATTGCGGCAGCTCCGACCAGGCCTGCCAGGAAAAGCAGGTAAGGACCCGAGGTAATCGGAGGAGAGAAAGGCAAGCCGAGAATAAGACCAGTAGAAAGTACGAAAGCTATTAGGAGGGAAATTAAAAATGTTGAACTCGCTGGTTTTACTTCTGACCAGATTAGTGGAAGTCCGCCCAATGTGAAGCCGAGAAATACGCTGTACATTGGCATCGTTTGCTCAAGGATGGCGAGTTTTATTGGCTTGGCTGCGATCAGCACAGTTCCAATAGCTGCCAGAGAGAGAACTCCTAAAAAAATAAAATCTCGAACTTTGAAACGGAATGACGACAAATTGCCGAGAGCCTGGATGAAGCGGACGTAGAGCCCGGTAGCGAGCAAGATAGTTCCTCCAGATGCACCAGGAACAAGATTGGCAAGCCCCATTAGTGCTCCACCCAAAATTGTCTTTGGAAATTGAAGCAGATTGAGCTTGGAGGTCTCTAATTTGTCCATCTAGCGCTACGGTAGCCCTGGTGTGCGGTCGATTCACATTTTCTCGCTCCTCAAGGGAACTTGCGGAGGCATTTCGGACCAAGAGGCCGAAAGGGCTTAGGCCTCGGTACAATATTGCGCCAGGGCAAGACGTTCTAACCGCGCGATACGATCGCGGTGAGCCCGTTTTGGAGCTAAGAAACTGGGGTTGGATCCCCAGTTGGGCAAAAGTCGAAAAATTTAGCCCACGCCCAATCAACGCACGAATAGAGGGTATTTCTGGCAACCGAATGTTTCGGAAAGCTGTCACTGAGAATCGATGTTTGGTCCCAGCGGATGGTTTCTACGAATGGTCGGGCCGAGGCGGTGGCAGAAATCCTTTCCATATAACGAGCAAATCGCAAAACTGGTTCGGCTTCGCAGGTTTGTATTCGGAATGGAGGGGGAAAGGTGAAGAAAGAATAGGATCGTTCGCGATTCTGACTTGCGTATCGTCTGGTAATCTAAAGGGATTGCATGGTCGAATGCCTTTAGCATTTAACAGGGCTATGTTTGCGAAGTGGCTTACCGATCAACCTGGGAATACGATTGAGGATTGGACCTCATGTGCAATAACTGATTGGAGTGTATCTCCCGTCAATCCTCGGGTAAATAACGTTAGAAACGATGATCCTCGCTGTATCTTGAGGACTGCACATCAAGTAAATCTGGAGCTCTTTGCGAAATGAAACTAATTAGAAGAGGTGCACTAATTGGGATTGGTTTGTTGTTTATCATGGCGATTCCTTGGTTTTGGGATCCGAATGAAAAACCAGAAATAATCTTTGGCCTTCCAGATTGGGCTGCTTGGTCTCTACTTTGTTTCATTGGTGTGGCCGTATTGAATGCGATTGCATGGACATTCACGGACTTGGATGGTGATGCCGGAGATGGTCCTTGAGCTTCGGTCTTCTAGGAACAGTTTGCTTGCTCGTCTACCTTGTTCTCTTGGTTGGTTTGGCAGAATACGCACGACGTTCAAGGAAAGATTCTACACCCAGTGATCATTTTTTGGCGGGTCGTGAACTCGGCTTTTTTGTCTTGCTACTGACTCTATATGCTACGACCTACAGTGGAAATTCACTTTTAGGTTATCCCGGCGAGGGCTATAGGCGAGGATACGCATGGATCATTTCTACCGGAATGATGATGTCTTTAATGGTGGGCTATCAAATATTGATACCCAAGCTACGACCGTTATCTGTAAGAGAGAATTTCGTAACACCCGGGGATTGGGTTTTGTATCGATATGGAAAAGAGGGAGCAGGGCTTGTATTGCGCTCGGTCTTGGCGCTTCTGATGGTAGTCGCCTTAGGTAACTACTTACTGGCTCAGCTGCAGGCAATGGGCCATGTCACCGGCCAGGTCACAAACGGACTTGTTCCATACAGCGCGGCAGTTATTGGGTTAGCGGGTTTTATACTGATTTATGAAACGGTAGGAGGGATGCGAGCTGTAGCCTGGACAGATGCCGTTCAGGGTGTCCTGATGCTTCTTGGCCTAGGCTTGATGCTCTACTGGATATCGCAAGGAGAGGGATTCTCGGAATTGGTTCGGAAGGTTGGAGATGTCCGGCCCTCCGCCATCGCAGCACCGAGTGATATGCAACGAATTAATTGGATATCAACGATCCTGCTCGTAGGAATTGGTGCCGTGATGTATCCCCAGGCGATCCAAAGGATTTTTGCTGCTCGAAGCAGCGCTTCGTTACGCCGAGCGCTTGTTTGGATGGGCTTTCTTCCATTAACTACCACCTTTGTAGTTATGCTTCTAGGTATAGCTGCAATCCCAAGGTTTTCCGATCTAGGTACGCTAGAAGCCGACAGAGTAATGCCTATGCTGCTTGCGCAATGGGCGGCTACGGGAGTAGTGTGGCAACTCTTTGCAGTATTGGTGTTCGTCGCTGCTTTGGCAGCGATTATGTCCACAGCGGACTCTGTCCTTTTGTCGCTTGGGTCAATTATTGCAGGGGACGTTCTGGGTCGTAACACAGCCGATCCTAAAACTACTAAGACAGGAAAGCGTGCAGCAATGGTGGTTATGCTCATTGCTTTAGGTTTTGCTCTTTTCCCTACTCTGAGTCTTTGGCGATTGACTGAGCTCAAGCTAGAAATTTTAGTTCAAGCCGCACCGGCGTTTATGGTTGGCATACACTGGAAAAAATTTAAGGCAAAAGGTGCTTTGATAGGTATAGGGGTCGGTGTTTTTATAGCTTTAGTCGCCTTAGTATTAGATGTTCGTAGAATATGGGGCCTTCATGTGGGGGTTGTAGCGGTGGCATTTAATTTTGCCTTTGCAGTTTTCTTCTCGTGCATTCTCCCAACCGACAGATCGAGAGGAGAGACTCCATAAAGTTAAGGAGTTTCCTTTTATTTGGTGGTTTCTGCGAAACCTTCAACGCCTTCTTCAAGCTGCACGCCGAAGCTATTTAAGGCCATAGATACTAAATTATATTGTCCGATCGTAAAGACGAGATCCATTATCTGTTCTCGGCTCCAGTAAGCGTCCAATTTTTTCCATGTTTCGTCGCTTATGAAAGCATCAGCATGCAATTCATCGGTTGCTTGGAGAAGATCCACTTCATGAGGTGCCCAGCCTGAAGCGCTCGGTCCTTCGGCAAGCCGAGCGATTTCTTCGTCAGTTATGTCGCACTGTCGAGCGATTACGACGTGTTGAGCCCATTCGTATTCGGCTTGACAAAGCCATCCAATCCTTAAGATTGCAAGTTCTCTTTCTCTAGGTGGTAGCTCGGATTTAAAAAGAATATGGTTTCCAAAAACTAACCAGCGGCGCATTAGGTTCGGATGGTTCGCGAGTGTGGCAAAAATATTCATTACGCCATCTTCACCGCGAGGGTTAGATCCGGCTATGCTTTTTACCGATTCGTCCCATTCGGTAACTGGAAGGGGTTTGATTCGAGGTTTTGAAATACGTGGCATTTAAACTCCTGCAGGTTAGTTGTAATTTGACAGCTTAGGCTCTTCGTGTCCCATCAGAGTTCGCTGGCAAGAAATTCGAGTGTCCTGTTTGCGCTCTCACCCATGTCTGCGATTGCGGCATCGAAATCAGTAACTCCCAGGTCGCTATAGAGCTTTAATTTTTCCCGTAGATCGCTCTCATCGCCTACCATGGCGACATCAGCTGGTCCTGTAACCCCTTCGCGATCAAGCATTGCACGGTATGAAGGAATCGTTCCGTACAGTTCAAAGGATTTCGCGATTTGATCCTTTGCCGATGCCACCTGGCTTTTTGCTACGAGAATTGTGGGCAATCCACATACGATTCGAGGGGCAGGTCGCCCAGCCTTGTTTGCAGCAAGGGATATTTTAGGAATGATATGTTTGGATAGTGTCTCTGGTCCGCATAGCCAGGTGATAGTGCCGTCGCCTACTTGCCCTGCCAAGTCGAGCATCCGATCTCCAAGTGCGGCAAGGAGGAGTGGGGTTGGTTTGGCTCCGGGTACCGTAACTTTGGCTCGCACTTGGTATTGCTCACCTTTATGTTTCACTACCTCGCCGTTTAGGAGGGGACGAAGGATCTCTAAATATTCGCGCATGTGTTTCGCTGGGCGGTCAAATGAAAGACCGTAGTTGCCTTCGATAACAATCTTGTGAGCGACGCCAATTCCTAACGTGAAACGGCCCTGCGCTGCAACGCTAGATGTCATAGCGGCTTGTGCCATTTCAATAGGATGGCGGCCGTGACTTCTGACCACTGCAGTGCCAAGTTCTAACTTAGAAGTTTCTCGACCGGCTAGGCCAAGTACTGAAATCGCGTCAAGTCCAAAAATGTGTGCCATCCAAAGAGTAGAAAATCCGAGAGCTTCAATTTTTTTGGCATAGTCGATGTAATCTTGAATACTCGCCGAAGGGCCTTGAGCCGTACCCGGGGCACCACACATGATTCCTAGTCTCATTATGATTCGACTGTTTCCTCGGAATTAAAACCGATCCGATTATGCTTGCCATCACAGAAGGGTCTGTTTTCTGATTGGCCGCAGCGGCAGAGTGCTATCGCTTTCTGGTCAGACACGTCGTATTCGTTCCCATCTACATCAAGTACCTTGATCGGGCCTTTGATAATGAATGGTCCATTTTTAAAGGCTTGGACAGTAGTTTCTGGCATTTTTAGAATCTCCTCATCTAGTATGTAACATGACTTTGGGTTTGCTCAAAACTACAATTACACTTAAACGAGGTATTCTATTGCCGGGAGGATGTTATGGCTGGACCTCTTGAAGGTATTCGGGTTATTGAAGTAAATCGGGTGGTCCCAGGGACTTATTGCACAATGATGTTGGCCGATATGGGTGCGGACGTAATTCGCGTTGATATGCCAGGTGATCACCAATCGGAAGATGGACTAGGTTCGATGGATCCTAAAGTTGCACGTACTGTTGCGAGCCATTTTGTCGATCGGAACAAAAAAAGTGTGACCTTGAATCTAAAAGAAGTGGGGGCACAAGAGGCACTTAAACGATTGAGTGATACGGCAGATGTTCTGGTAGAAGGTTTTCGTCCAGGTGTTATGGAAAGACTTGGGGCAGACTACGATACGCTCTCCAGGAGGAATCCGAAGCTTGTCTATTGTTCTCTGTCAGGCTTCGGGCAAGACGGACCTTATCGAGACTTTCCTGCCCACGATATCAATTACATTAGTCTTGCAGGTATTCTTGGTCTCCTTGGAAAGAAAGGGGAAGCGCCTACAATTCCGCTGAATATCATCGGCGACTACGCAGGAGCCACAATGCATGGTGTGGTAGGTGTGCTCCTTGCACTTTTAAGTCGCGAGAGGAGTGGTGAGGGCCAGCACGTCGACGTTTCCTACCTGGACTCAAGTATTGCCCTGCTATCGGCTGCTCCTAATATGTGGGATTATTTTGAAAATGATCACCTCGCCTCCGGTGATGGAATGTTTTCGGGTGATTATGCTTACTACACGAGCTATCAAACTAAAGATAAAAAGTGGTTGAGTATTGGTTGTACAGAGCCCTGGTTGTGGCACAATTTTTGCGATGCGGTCGGACGTTCAGATCTCAAATCTGCCGCTTTTAAACGGAATCACTTTCATGATCCAGGAGGGGCAGTTCAAAGCGCTGCCCGAGAAGAAGTGGCAAAAATTATGATTACTAAGACCCGAGATGAATGGTTTGAACTGTTAACGAAGGCCGATGTATGTGTCGGGAAAATTAATGATGTTGATGAGGTCTTCAGGGACCCTCAGGTTGTTCACAGGGAAATGATTCTTGAAACTGAACATCCAGTTGCAGGTACAATTCGACAACCAGGGATCCCGATTAAGCTATCGAAGACTCCAGGTGTGGTGCATGCTTTTCCTCCCTACGCGGGAGAACATACAGAGGAAATTCTTACCTCTCTCGGTTATGGTAGGGATGAAATAAAGAATTTACGTAAGGAGGGAATAGTATGACGGCTAGTGGACCTTTAGTTGGGTACAAGGTTATTGAGCTTGCTGGAATTGGCCCAAACCCAATGTGCGCGATGCTTCTAGCTGATATGGGTGCGGAAGTGATTCGTGTGGACCGTGTAGTAGATGCTGGTTTGGGTATAGCTATGGACCCCAAAAACGCCTTCCTTGACCGAAGTAGACGCTCAATCGCAGTTGATCTTAAGCAAAAAGAGGGAGTTGACCTTATTTTAAGCATGGTGGAGCAGTCTGATGCCTTAATAGAAGGATTTCGGGCAGGTGTAACTGAGAGAATGGGCCTAGGACCAGATGATTGTGCCGCACGTAATCCTCGCTTGGTTTATGGACGTGTGACGGGTTGGGGCCAGGACGGGCCTTTGGCAAAAGTAGCCGGTCATGACTTAAATTATATTTCGTTGATAGGAGCAGCTCACGCTATTGGGCGCAGCGACTCACCACCGCCACCTCCTATGAATCTAATCGGCGATTTTGGAGGCGGTGGTGTCTTCCTTGCTTTGGGTGTTGTGTCTGCATTACTTGAAGCGCAGAAATCAGGCCGTGGTCAAGTCGTAGACGCAGCGATGGTAGACGGAGTTGGTTCACTCGCAACTGCAGTTTACGGAATGCACTCGGCAGGTATTTGGACTGATGATCGAGAGAACAACATTCTTGATGGAGGGGCTCATTTTTACAATACTTATGAGACTTCTGATGGGAAGTATGTTTCAATCGGCTCTATCGAGTCTAAATTTTACGCAGAACTACTAGAGCTTACCGGTTTTGAAGATCCCGAGCATGAAGGGCACATGGACAGAACCAGATGGCCCGAACAAAAAGTTCGGATGACGGAGATCTTTAAGACCAAAACACGAGACGAATGGTGTGAAATTCTAGAAGGGACAGACGTATGTTTTGCTCCAGTCCTAACGCTGACAGAGGCGCCCAAACATCCACACAATGTTGCGCGAGATAGCTTTGTGGAGGTTGCAGGTGCAACTCACCCCGCACCAGCTCCTCGATTTAGTCGGACACCTTCTCAAATTCAAAAGCCAGCTTCTGCTCATGGTGCGGATACGGAGGCAGTTCTTAAAGATTGGGGCTTCTCTCCCGATGCTGTTGGGACATTGAAATCAAAGGGTGTGGTGTCTTAAGGGCATGGGTGTCGTTAACTAAAAAAGTTTATGTTCTAAAAAGTTTATTTCTTTACCGAGCCCCCGACGCTTAGCTTCTTGGTAAACAGCGTATCCCGACATGACGTCCTGAACGGCCGTTCCTACAGACTTGAAGAGAGTGATGTGATCGTTTTCTCTGTTGAAGGGTTTGGTAACCAGCGAAGTAAGCTCTTCGATTTTTTTCGAATCCCAGGCACCGGTCTCAACTGCGGCGATAGCGTCTCCTGATTCGGCTTTTACTTGAAATTCTGAGTCCACTCCAATTTGATTAGCACGCGAAAAACATTCGGGATTAATCTCACGAAGTTTTCCTCCAGTAGCGCCAATGGAGTTAATGTGTTGGCCGCTTTCCATCCACTCGCCCTTGTAGGCGATTAAGTCTCCCTGACCGGTTGTATTGGTGGCGACAACCACGATATCGGTACCGCTAACTGCTTCCTCGGGCGTTGATACCGATCGAATCTCGAAATTAAGAGATGCTGACATTTCATTGGCAAAGCGCTCCCGGTTGTTTGGGTTTGGGGAGAACACCTTTGCGCGGGATATGTCTCTAACAGCACAGACTGCCGCCAGGTTTGTTCGCCCTTCTAGTCCCGAGCCAATTACTCCGACACTTTGAGAATTCTCTCGTGCTAAATACTTGGTTGCAATACCCGTCGTGGCTCCGGTACGTGCTCCTGTTAAATATGCTGCATCTAAAAGAGTAAGTAGGTCACCTTTGGCTTCGTCGTAGATAGCAATTACATAGCGAACGCCGTGTTCTACGGATCCATTAAAAATTTTAAGCCCCATCACGCCGCTCGTCTTCATTACGGCAGGCATAATTCGAAAGAAACCCGAAGTAGTGGGTATGTTGAGGCGGGGTGGCATTTCAACTGAATCGGTAGCCTGTTCACGAATGCCATTCTCGATCGCGTCGATCATTTTCGGGATATCGGTTGAAGCGAATACGTCTTCAGGTGAAAGGACGAGAGTCACTTCGGATTTCGACCTGTAAAGAATTCTGCATTGTCTCCTTCGCTGACTGGAAGACCGGCAGAGACTAAGCCTGCTCTTAGTGAATTCATTTGGCCATCAAGAAGTCGCATAGTGGGTGCTCGGAGAGGGCCGCCATTCCACCCGTTCAGCCAGCCTTGATATTTCCACAACATCCGATGAAGAAAATTTGCACCGGCTAGGTGTCCCATAGCTTGAGAATTCGCCTTCCGAGCACTGCTTAGCTTCCAGTAGTTATCCATTGCCTCATTGTGTTTTCCGGAGCGAGCAAGTTCAAAAATTGCCGGAATTCTGTCGCCGTAATATTCGTAATTACTGGTTCCCATGAAAGGCATATCTAAAAGGGTAGCCATCGGAATACCGTTGCTCTCTATAGGTTCAGTCACGATGACACGATCGCTAAAACGACGAAAAACATCGACGAACCCCCCAACGCTCGGCATTCCTCCCTCAGCTTTAATAGCCACAATGTTTGGCACGTCATCGAGAAGCTTTTCGATTAAGTTTGGAGAGAAGCCAGCTGAAGGATGAACCCGTTCAAAACCCCATAAAGGAACAGGGAAAATCATTACTGCCACGTCTATCGAATCACAAAACGTTCGAGTGTACTCGTATATATCTTCTTCGTTATGAGGATAAAAAGTAGGAGGATAACCAAGCAAGACCAAAGAAGCGCCGGCTTCTTGGCTGCGTTGCGCAACTGATATGTTTTCCTCGAGCGAGTTATGGCTCGCATGATGAATTAAACGTAAACTGTCTTTTGCCTCGTCATGCGCGTAGCGAAAAAAATCAATATACTCGTCGTTTGTCGTTGCTGTTTCAGACACGAGCAACGTTCCCCAGAAACCACACTCGATCTCTTTGCGAATGTCGTGACGAATTGCCTCCTCATTCAAAGTCTCCAGGTCAGTGGTGAAGGTAGGAATGACAACATTTGCGACGCCGGACATGTTTTCCTTTGCCCATGCCCTCGCTTCGCCTCGACTGTAAGGAAGTATATGGGTCATATCGTGAGTTTTAAACCTCCGTCAACATAGATTGTTTGACCGGTGATATAACTCGCGGCGGGAGTGGCGAGAAGGGTGGTAGCTTGTCCGATCATATCGGGTGTTGCCCAATCACCAAGCGGAATGCGACTTGCAAATTCGGCGTCGACTTCCGCAGTAGTAGGATCTCCCCTTTCTTTGGCAAGGTTTCCGCGTACTGTCATTGAGCCCGGAGTTTTCACCGCCCCAGGAGCAATAACATTGGCGGTGACTCCATGTTCTGCATATTCGAGAGCGCAGGAGCGAGTCAGCGCTTCCAAACCGCCTTTGCTGGAATCGTAATGTGGCATTCCCACATAACTCTTTCCCGTGTTGATTGAGGAGATATTGATTATTCTTCCTTTACTGCCAGCCTTTACGATTTCCGGTGCGAGCTGTCGGATCATTAGGAAAGCACCACGTAGGTTGACGTTAAGGACATGATCCCAAAGGTCCATTGTCATTTCTGAAATAGGACTCATGGGGTAGACTGCGGCGTTGTTCACAAGTATGTCTATGTGCCCAAAACTTGACATAGTTTGTGAGCACAGATTTTCGACACTTGTTTCATCCGAGACATCAGTTGAGACGGCAATTGCCTGATCTCCCTTCGATAGGATCTCATTCGCTACCTTTTCAGCTTCGGTGCTGTCGAGATCCGCGATTGCAACGGAGCATCCGGCACTAGCTAAGTTCTGGGCGATTCCCATTCCGATACCTTTAGCCGCTCCTGTAACGATAGCTACGCGACCGGAAAGATCGAAAAGTTGCTGTGAATTCATGTGAACCTCTTATTAAAAAAAGATAGTAATCGATTCGATTACGTCGTGATCGAAAATGACCATTCGCTCTTCGTTTATCCAACCTGTCGGATCTTTTCTCCACCAGTCTCTCCGAACACCAACGAAAAAAGTTTCATCTTTTCCAGGCCTACCTCGAAATACTATGAAGTTTGATTCGACGCGGACTCGATCGGTCTCCTTTTCGAGAATTTGTACGTTTGAAACAAAATGTCTCGTTCTAGATGGAGGTTCCTCTGCATGTGCATAGCCTGTTGCAAGCCTCTTGACTCGAAACCCAAGTGTCATTTTGTTGTCATCAAAATGACTTAGGAGGTGGGGTTTCGCGAAGTTTTCGTTACCGCGATCGAGGTTTTCTCGGACAGGCGCCCAATATCTTGTGTCATCATCGAATAGATCTAGCCATTCGTCGTATTTATCATTGTCGAGGAGCCAGGCTTCCTTGATGAAAAATTCTTCAAATTCCTGCCTTAGATCAAAAGAATTCATTTTCTGCCCATCATTTCCCGCCAATGCTCGTGATAGCCGAAGACACCGATCTCTGTGGAGGGTGGGTGGAGTAACCCTGGTTTGTCAGCAAGTTCCTTTCCATGACCAGCTCCCATCTGGTAGTTAAGAGGGTAATTGATTCGATTTTGGCCCGAGAGAGTGTCGGTAATTTCTCCCCAGACGCACCCATCATCTTGCTCAAAAATGCCACTTGGGCTGAACGTTAGGCACTGCATTTTGCGCGTTATTTCTACTATTTCAGGTGGGGCATCGCGTTCGATTAATCCCCAGGACCATACCTCCATTTCTTTAGGTCCTCTCGGATGCCAGACTCGAATCGTTGTAAAGCCCAGGAATCCAAGTATGGAGAAATTTGGGAAGATCGTTCCTACCTGAACCCCATTTATCAGAGCCGCCTGACGAGGCGGCAAAACTTCTTGGGCTTCCTTTTCAAGCTGCTTCATGTATTCGGCTTGGACCGGGGGGATGTCTTCGCTTGGTAAATGAAAATTAATCCATCCATGGCCATTCGAGCACTTAGCTTCAAAATCTGTGTCCCAGGGCGTGCCTCCGCGATATTCGTCAGGTCCTAGTCCGATGAGGTTAGGACTCCTATGAAGGGTGTCTGCGTGATAGTTGTCTCCTGCAAATTGCTCGGAGGCGAGCTTCCAATTACCGGGCATCCGCCAGCGATGAGTCCCAGGAGTTGAAACCGTACCGCCCTTGGAGCGCCGAAGTATTAGGTCTAAATAAAATGCAAAGCTTCCTAGATATTCGGTGAGGCTTTGGGACTCCTCATCGAAGCAGGCGAAAACCAGCCCGTAGTGACTCTCGACTCTGGGAACCTCTATTAGCCCCCATTTATCTTTATCTAAGTCGTTGTGGTATGCCTCACGTATTTGTGGGACGCCCTGAAGACCACCTTCTGTGTTATAGCTCCATCCGTGATAGGGGCAGGTGAAGATCTTCGTGTTTCCATGATCTTTTCTGCAAACCTTAACTCCTCGGTGTCGACAGGAATTTAAAAAAACTCTGAGCCGATCGGAGCGATCCTTAACGAAAATTACTGGCTCTTCGCCCATGTACGTAGTCACATAGTCACCTTGGTTGGGCACCTGTGATTCGTGGCCAATGAAGAGCCAGCAACGGCCGAACAGTTTCTCTTGCTCGGCTTTATAGATTTCGGGATCTACGAAGACTCTTGGATGAACCGTTTTGTTTTTAAGGTCAACTAGTGAAGTGAAGTCGGACATTCTTAATTGTCGTTCTCCTTTATGGAGCTCACCCAGTAAGGTAGTCTGCGATTTTCTACGTACAATTGTATAGCATCAATCTGTACAGAGGGCTGGGTCGAGAAGTTCTATGTTCGGTTCTTTAGAAAATTTTTTTGTATTGCTAGTTGATTCCCAAGCCATAATGCGTATTCGGTATGATCTTCCAGGCTGTCATTGGTGTTGGGATGGATCAAGACTGATAGACCGCGATGATTAAAAGAAAGCCAAGGAACAAGTGTAGGGAAAAGCTCGCTTTTAAATTTTACTTGGTACATAGGTTTGCTGTGCGGCCCAACGGGCTCATCCCTCCATCTCCCGAGTTCGACCTCAAAGTTTGAGCTGAGTTGTTCTCGTAACAAACTTGCGTTTTTTTTCGATTCAGCGTCATAGTAAATATGGGCGTGGTAGTAAACGGTCTCCATGGACACTCCTGTTTAGGCTTCTGTTCGTCTTCATTGTATAAGGTTACGCTGCTACGAGAAGACATTTCGAGCTATTTTGCTAAACAGATAAGTAGAAATTGAGGAGAAAGAATGGGAAACAATACCGAAAGTCTTTTTGATCGCTTTAGCGTTATCGACGTTGATACTCATTTAACTGAGCCACCAGACGTATGGACATCCCGTCTTCCGAAGAAATATGGCGATAGTATTCCTCACCTAGAGAAGAAGGGTCCCAAAGATATGTGGTTCATCAATGGGAAAGCAGCGGGTGCACCCGGAGCATACACGATGGCGGGCCATGATGGGATCTTCCCGGAGAGCTATCGGGACACATGGGACGAGATTCCAGCGAGTGCTTACGATCCTGGCGCACGTCTTAAACTCATGGACGATGAAGGTATTCACGCTCAGGTACTTTATCCAAATGTCGGTGGGTTTGGTTCTGGAAGATTTTTGAGACTTCCAGATGAGGAACTTAAACTTGCTTGCGTAACTGCTTACAATGACTTTGTTATGGAATGGACCAATGAGGATCCCAGTCGCTTAATTCCAGTGATGGGCACACCATTCTGGGATGTTTCTGAGACAGTACGGGAAATCGAGAGGTGTGCAAAGTTGGGCGCTAAGTCCGTCCTTTTTTGCAATTCACCGGAGGAATTTGATCTTCCTCCCACTAGACACCCGCATTGGGATCCTGTCTGGTCAGCAGCTCAGGATGCAGATCTCCCTGTTGCGTTTCATATAGGGGGAGGGGATGACGCAGGACTTTTTAGGGATAACTCTCAAATAGGGTTTCAAGCGAACTTTGGCCGAGTTTCGTCCTTGATGGTGTTGGATAATATTCGTTGCCTAGCTGATATAATCTTCGGTGGCGTTTGCCACAGGTTTCCAAATTTAAAGTTTGTATCCGTGGAGAGTGGAGTTGGTTGGATACAAGGTGTTCTGGAGACCTTTGATTGGCAATGGGCAAATGGAGGGGTCCGGAATGAGAATCCTGAGTACAAACTCCTGCCAAGCGAATACTTTCGGAGACAGATTTATGGGTGTTTCTGGTTTGAAAATGCTGGGATACAGTCGGCGCTTGAGCTCTTTCCTGAAAATATTCTCTACGAAACAGATTATCCTCACCCGACATGCCAATACCCAAATGCGCAAACACCTGCAGAACATCCTCGTGATTATGCTGACCGCGTGCTTTCTGGATTACCGGAGGATACTTTGCAGAAAGTTTTGCACGATAATGCAGCGCAACTCTATAAGTTAACTTGATGGCCTCGGCGTCTAGTTTTACGTGGCATGACTCAACAGATCGCGCTGTTTAGAGACCGTCCAGCTGGATCGGCTGCTTTAGATGTTGCACTATCACGTTCTCTGTTGATGGAAGCATCTAGAGGTGATCGAGGGGAGTGTCTGAGGATCTATCAGGCGAAGGATGCTTTGGCTTTCTCAAGTTTAGATCGAAATAGACCTGGATTTCGCAAGGCTTGTAAGATCGCTGAAAGTTTAGGATATGAACCAATTGTACGACTTGCGGGGGGACAAGCGGCTGTTTTCACAGAACAAAGCATTGCATTTGCGTGGATAATTCCTTCAAAAAATCCTCGAACTCTGTTGAAAGAACGGTTTATAACAACTTCGGCGTGGATCCAGCGCTCACTTGTAAGTTTGGGATTGGATGCCAGAGTAGGAGCGATTTCAGGCGAGTATTGTCCGGGTGCATATAGCGTCAATCTGAGAGGGAAGATCAAGGTAATGGGTGTTGGGCAACGTATCGTACAAGGAGCTGCTCATGTAGGTGGGGTTATCTGCGTTTCTCGGTCACTCGAAATGAAGAAAATTCTAACTCCGATTTACGACACATTATCCTATGCGCTCGAACCTGAAACGATTGGCAGTCTCTCCGATGACCTGCCCGAGATTAGTTTGGACAGAATTGCGGATACACTTATTCTTCACTTCGAAGACAAAGATAAATTAGAAGAACAAAATTTTCAGAAACCTCTCTTGGAAGAAGCTCGAAGTTTCGAGAGTGATCATAGAGCCTCGAGATTCCCCGGTATTCCTCAGGCGAGAATGTTAGCTGGGGCTAATAAGACGGTATTAGGAAAATTTGGAGCTGATAGGTAATGAACGGCGTTCCTGGTTAGGTTCTTTTTCAAGGCTTAAAAGAAGAGTCGGGAGTAAAAAGAAGTCAGCAACGACTGCAGCTCCGATAGTGATTGCTATTAGTTGTCCCATAACCGTGTTGGGTTGAAACGGAGAGATTACCATGACGCTAAATCCAACGAGTAAAATCAGAAAGACGACCCAAAGGGCATGGCCAACCGTGTTTAGTGCATAACGGATCGATGATTCAACAGTAGCTCCCTCTTCTTTTAGTGCCCGTTGGTATTTACTCAAAAAGTGTACAGTTGCGTCAACTATAAGTCCCAAGCTGCAAGCCGTAACCATCGAAACGGTAAATCCTACCTCGCCTACAAGTAAGGACCATGTACCGAACGCGATTATTGTCGGAACAAAATTGGGTATTAAACTTAAAATTCCTAAGCGCAGGCTTCGTAGAGCCACTATTAAAGTTAAAGAGATCAATCCAAATGCTATCGAGGTACCTTTAATCATTCCTAAAATGTTGCGTTCAGAAAGATTAGCGAACATCATTGCAGTTCCTGCCCCAATCGCAGCTTCTCCCTTGGGGTCTCGAGTCTTGAGCCAGCTTTGAGCTTTGTCGTCAAATGCCCGTAGTTCTCTTGCGCTGAGGTCGTTGAAGGTTACAGCCACCTTAGATGAAGACTTGTCAATATTTATAGTATTGTTTAAGTCGAGTCCGTAAGGGAGAGACATTTCGTAAAGCAGCAGGTATTGAGCCGATAGATCACGTTGATCAGGTAGGCTGTAAAACTGTGGCTGATCAAAGTTCATATTTTTATTGAGTCTTCGCATAATGTCGGAAATTACCGACACATGGAGAATCTCTGGTTGCTCTCGCAGCCAATTTGCAAAATCATCGATAAGTTCAAGGTATTCCGGCTTACTAATACCCTGAGGTTCTCCAGAAGGAAGTGAGTAGTCGTGTAAATAGATTCCAGTCAGGTTCTCTCTGATAAAATCAGTATCTGCTCGAAATTGAACACTGGGTTCAAAAAACTTGAGAAATGTATCATTTAATTCAATCTTCGGAATCAAGCTTGCTGCCAAAATCGTAAGGGATGCAGAGAAGAAAAGCACTTGCCTTTTGCGCTTAACAAGTATGTCGGCGAGTCCAGACATCGAAGGGCCAATCCATACTTTGGTTACTTTGTGTGGTGTTACCGATAAAAAAGCGGGCAGGAAAGTAATTGAATAGATCCAAGCGAAAGCCACTCCCATGGTAGTTATATTTCCAAGATCCGCGAAAGGAGGTGAATCGCCAAAGTTAAGGCTAAGGAATCCTATTCCAGTAGTAAGGCTAGTCAAGAATATGGGACTCATGTTGAGTCGAAGGCTTTCTATTATTGCCTGTCGTTTAGGTAGTCCCCGTTTCATGGATTGCGCAACGCTTACAGAGATATGGATACCGTCTGCAATTGCGACGGTTAGAATGATTGTTGGAGCTAAGGAAGCCTGCGGTGTCATCGGTATTCCGAGCCACCCGGCCAACCCGAGAGCGCTGGCGGCAGATGCTCCAGTGACCAAAATCGTGCCCAGAGTTGCCCAGACGGACCGCATAAAAATTATCATCATGATGACAAGGACGAGATACATCAATGGTGTTAAGTTTTTAAAGTCTGATTCGGCAAGCCGATTAATAGTTGAAGAGAGCGCGACGGCGCCTGTGAGCGCAAATGTTATCTCAGGGAATTCTTTTTTAATTTTGACCAAAAGCGCTTCGGCTTCTTTGATTACCTCTACTTCGTGACTAAGGGTGTCGTCCGGTAGTTGTACAGTAACATTGACGCCTGTCGCTGCTGCATCCGGGGAAATCAGCCGGCCGTTCAAAAGAGGTTCGTTCAAGACTATTTGTCGAATCGAAATTAGGCGAGACTCATTCAGAAGTTCTAAGTCGTCGACCAACGTTTCTACAATTAGCTCATCACCTCTAGCAAAAGAATGTTGAAAGTTTGTTATCGAATCGACTCTACTAGAGTAAGGTAGTTGCCAAGCTGCTTCGGTAAGTCTATGGACCGCCTCTAGCGTTCGAGAGTTGAAAACGTTGCCGCCGGGATCAACTAAGGCAAATAAGACGTTGTCATTTTTGCTATAGATAGCTTGTATTTCTTCAAACGCTTTTAGCTGGGGATTGTTTTCGCCAAAGTTGTAACGATAGTCTCCACGAATTTGGAGAAATCGTGCGCCAGATGCTATTAAGAGCACAGCTAGAATAAAGGTCGTAATTGCTAGCCAACGCCATCTAAGAATTCTTATGGCGTAGGCCTCTGCTATTTGATCCCCAGAATTCAATATCTCTTCCCTGATCCGATTCAATAGACTTCTTTTGCCTTATTGCAAAAGTACCGTGAGCGGCTGGAGAACTTAGCAGACTGGATGCTGGGGAGTTGCCTGAGTCTGTGAGGTGCGGATAATTTGTCTTTATAACAACTTCTGGAGATTACATGGAGACTTCGTTGTTCGGCCTTGAGGATCGTGTCGTGATTGTGACTGGAGGCGGTAGAGGTATCGGTCGCACGTATTCTGAAGCTCTTGGTGTAGTTGGCGCCAAAGTGATCGTGGCTGATATTTATTTTGAATCAGCAGAGGAGGTAGTCGCGACAATTGTCGCGAAAGGAGGAGAAGCGCTAGCTATTGCTGTAGACATTTCAAACGAGGAGCAAACTTTGGAGATGGCGAGGAAGTCGAAGGAGTGTTTTGGGAAGATCGACGGTCTCGTCAACAACGCGTCGCTAATGAGCGCTCTCCCTCGGCAACCATGGGACCGTATTGAGATAGAAGAATGGGATAGGGTAATGGCGGTCGATCTGCGAGGCCTCTTCTTGTGCTGTCGTGCAGTAGTGCCGGTAATGTCTGAAACAAGAAGTGGACGGATTGTGAATATTTCCTCTACAAGGGTGTTTGAGGGAACTCCAAATCGGTTGCATTACACGACGGCCAAGGCAGGGGTTATCGGGTTTACACGAGCCTTGGCACGAGAGGTAGGTGACTTGGGAATAGGAGTTAATGTCGTGGCTCCTGGTCTGACGCAAAGTGATACTCAGGTAGCTTCTTCGGAAAAAGGGTATCTGAATGACGATTATGATCAGGGTCGTGTTTTTAAAAGGCCACAAATACCCGAAGATTTGGTTGGTGCGGTTCTGTTTCTCTTGTCAGGGGCGAGCGAGTTCATGACAGGACAGCTGCTCAATGTGGACGGCGGACGATCTATGTACTAGCGCGTTAGCGCTATCATGAAGATCAGATCACTGGAGATATTTGATTTGGATTTCAAGGTAATTCCACTCACTGAGGACCTAGGCGCCGAAATTTCGGGAGTTGACGTTTCAGCTCCAATTTCTGCGGAAGTGCTGAAGTGTATCAAGCAGACTTGGTTTGAGCGCGGAGTAATTCTTTTTAGAAAGCAGGTACTTACCGTAGAAAGTCAAACTAAATTCGCGGAATGTTTTGGTGAACTTCAAAAGGTGAGGACCGTAGCTGATGCTCATCCCCATCCTGCGGTCATGATGGTGACCAACGTGAAGAATGAGTCCATGAAAGCGATTTTGCCTGAAGGAGAGATGCAATTTCATTCTGACCAGTGCTACTACGAGAGACCCGCGGCAGGGACGATGCTTTATGCCATAGAGGTTCCACCGACTGGAGGTGATACGCTTTTCTCTGATTGCAGGGCAGCTTACTCTGTGCTTGAACCTGCTGTCAGGACAAAATGTGAGAATGAACGGGCCCTTTTTGTTTATGATTACGGTAATAATCCAACCAGCAAGGATAATGTTAGTGGTTCGGCAGCGCCTAGATACGCTCATCCCGTCTTTCGAACCCATCCAGAAACCGGTCGGAAATCTATCTATGTCAACAGGCTAATGACGGATCATATTATCGGAAAGTCTGAAACGGAAAGTCGAAATCTACTAGAGGCATTATACGTAGTCCAAGAAAGCTCAAGATTTATTTACCGACATAAGTGGCAAGTTGGTGACGTAATCCTTTGGGATAATAGATGTGTACTGCATGCACGTACCGACTTCGATCCAAATTCACGCAGGATGTTGCAGAGAGTAACAATTGCGGGAGATAGGCCGTATTAGGAGCAATTGAAAATTTTCGATCAAGTTATCGTTTTATAAAAAGTTGAACAAATCGAGGTAGATTTAGAGCTCAATTTTTTATTAGGAGAGTGCTATTGCTAAATCAAATCCTCCTTCCTCGTTTTAGTCGCGTGAGAGGCATAATCAAAATCAGCGTTTTGTTATTCATCTTTCAAGGGTGTAGCAATACGAGTAGAGAAGTCACGATTCCAGGGGTCCAGGCATCTCTAGGAAAAGTCATTGTAAAGCGCGGGGGGCCGCTTCAACTTGATGTTGAGAGACTGATTGTAGGGGGGTACACACCCATCGGTTCTACTACCTACAGCGCTTCAACTTTTGCAGCAGCAGCGAGTGTTGGTCGCGAGTCTGGCCTTAACGTCGGTGCACATTTGGTAACAATATATGACGGTATGAAAGCTCAGGAATTGAGTGATCTCCGATACCCGATTACTCTCACACCAAGAGGATTAAATGTAACTCCTTCTCAAGTACTACGGCGTATTAAGCACGGAGAAAAGATTGCAATCTTTTGGGCAAAGCCGACTCGCTCGCCACCGTTCGGAGCCTATGTTTTCGAAGATGCGATACTAGAATCGGTGCCGGAAGAGCTTGGTGTCAATAAAGGGCTTCGTATTGCATTCATTGTGCGACGCTCTCCTGCACTATTAGGAGGTCTCCAGGCAGGCGACATCATTGTTGATATCAATGGTGAGCCGTTAACGGGGGGGGTAGAACAGTTCTTGATTCAGGTTGGAGCGTTGCGTGACCAATTTCCCCTTTTCCATTATTACAGAGAAGGTGAAATCCACGAAGCGGAGGTAGATATTAGTCCATGACCACGTTGAACCCTTGCCATGTAGCGTTAGCTGTAAACGACTTGGATCAGGCTCGAAGATTTTATTCAGGAAAATTGAGATGCACTGTAGGCCGGAGCGCAGCTTCTTGGATGGATTTTAATTTTTTTGGTCACCAACTTGTTTGTCATGAAGTTAAAGGGCACAAAAGTTCGGGATTCACGAATTTTGTCGATGGTGAAGACGTGCCAGTTCCACACTTTGGGGTAGTGTTCCATCTTGATGACTGGGAAAGTATTATCAAGGAACTTCAAGATCTGGGAATTTCTTTTTTCTTGGGACCAACCAAACGATTTGAAGGAGGTGCCGGCGAGCAGGGTACTGCTTTCGTTTTAGATCCTTCCGGTAATATTTTGGAATTCAAGGGATTTCGGGACATGAATCAGCTTTTTCGGAAATCGCACGCTTGACTTTTGCTCGCGAGGTATGA
>DKAI01000022.1 GCA_002450755.1 Deltaproteobacteria bacterium UBA6930 | reverse complement strand
CGCTCAATTGTTTTTTCATCACGCCCAGTGAAACGCATATATTCAAGAGTCTCATCATCAATCGGGAAATATCCAACGGTGGCACCATACTCTGGACACATATTGGCGATAGTCGCCCGTGCCGGTAAGGAAAGATTAGATAAACCCGAGCCATAGAATTCTACGAATTTACCAACCACTTTTCGCTCTCGAAGTGCCTCCGTGACTCTCAAAACAAGATCAGTGCCGGTGGTTCCCTCCGGTAAGGTACCAACAAGTTTCACTCCCATAACCTGGGGTACAAGCATGGCAATCGGTTGACCGAGCATTGCTGCTTCAGCCTCGATTCCTCCGACACCCCATCCAACGACTCCAAGCCCATTAATCATCGTAGTGTGGGAGTCTGTACCAACCACAGTATCTGGGTATGCTGCAGGATTACCTTCTGAATCAATACCTTCAAATATGGTTTGCCCAAGAAATTCCAAATTGACCTGATGCACTATGCCCATTCCAGGGGGTACAACGCGCATACCCTGAAATGCATTCTGTGCCCATTTTAGTAAGAGATACCTCTCCGTATTTCGTTCATATTCTCTTGTGACGTTGAAACTGAAAGAATTAGTGTCTCCAAAAGCATCGACCTGAACCGAATGGTCTATTACAAGATCGACAGGGAGCAGAGGATTGATTTTTTGTGGGTCACCCCCCATCTCAGCCATCGCGTCCCGCATAGCAGCTAAGTCAACGACAGCAGGTACTCCTGTAAAGTCTTGCAAAAGGACACGAGCTGGCCTAAAGGCAATCTCATTTGTAGGCTCTGCTGACGCGTCCCAAGCGGCAGTCATCTCGATTTGCTCTCGAGTGACGTTGATACCGTCCTCACCTCTCAATAAATTCTCTAACAGGACCCTATGAGTGTATGGAAGTGCTGAGAGTTGGATGCCAAGATTTTCTGCCGCGATTGGGAGACTGAAGATCGTATATTTACCTTCATCAGTATCAAGTATTTTCCTGCTATTGAAGCTATTAAGCGACTTAGCTGGTCTAGGTAGATTAGACATATTTGATACCTTTCGACAGAATTAAATAAATTTTTCGGGCAATTGCTAGCTTGGTCTAGGACTGTGAAATCTTACGATTGCGAACCATATCGTGACCGAATTCTCGCCCACATGCATGACAGACAAATCCCAAAGCATTTGTATCATCATCCATCTGTTCTGGTCCTCGCCACCTGGGCATTAATTCCTTACCGATACAGCAATGGCTAATTGATTGCGGAGTCGGGGCTCCAGAATATCCCTGTTGGGGGCTACCAAAGATTTTGTTTAACACTAGCTATTTCCTTCCGATAACCAGGTAACTCCACGTATATATATCAGTTTTTAGTTAGTCAAGATAGTCCCTAAGTCGTGTACTTCTGGATGGATGCCGGAGTTTCCGCAAAGCTTTTGCTTCGATTTGCCGAATTCGTTCCCGAGTGACGGAGAATTCTTTACCAACCTCTTCCAAAGTTCTGGAACGTCCATCTTCTATGCCAAATCTCAACTCTAGAACTTTACGTTCTCGAGGGGTGAGGGTAGAAAGAATTTCAATGACCTGTTCCTTTAGGAGTTGGTTAGAAGCGGCCTCCTGAGGTGCGGGCGCACTCGGATCTTCAATGAAATCTCCGAGATGAGAATCATCCTCTTCACCTACTGGCGTCTCTAATGAAACCGGATCACGTGAAACCTTGAATATTTCACGAACTCGCTCTGGTTCAATTTCCAACTCGCGTCCTAATTCTTCTGCAGTTGGTTCTCTACCGAATTCTTGAACAAGCCGACGTTGAAACCTTGTTAGCTTATTAATCGTTTCGACCATGTGCACCGGTATTCTGATCGTCCGTGCTTGGTCTGCGATAGCACGGGTGATTGCTTGCCTTATCCACCAGGTGGCATAGGTTGAAAACTTATAACCTTTCCGGTAATCAAATTTCTCTACAGCTCTAATAAGCCCTATGTTGCCCTCTTGTATTAGGTCGAGAAGCGCCATCCCGCGTCCAATGTATTTTTTCGCAACTGATACTACTAGTCGAAGATTAGCGACCATCAACTCTCGCTCAGCAAGGTTCCCCTCGCTGATTATTTTCGCGAACAGCCGTCTTAAACTCGCCTCGACGGTTGCAATTTCCCCCTCGGTCTGCCCAATCGATTCAGCAACGCTATGAGGTTTTTGAAAAAAGCCTCGTTCACTTTTCGAGAGTTCGACCCCTAATTTATAAGCACTATCTCGGGAATATTCTGAAGCCTCATTCATTTCCATTACCAAGATGTCACTGATTGTTGAGAGTAGACGTAACTCGGCCTCAGCCCCAGGCTTGTGTGATTTCTTTCTCCGCCGCTCCATTTCCTTCTTCAGCTTGGCCTTAGTTGCTCCATCTCGGACAAGTCTCTGACGAGCTTCCTCAAAATCCCGCTTCGAGTGCCTTTCCAAGACGGAATGGACTTTCTTTGTTTTGGATATATTGTCGATCACTTGCTCGTCTAGGTTCCCATCTACGGCATCCCGGAAAATTGGATCGTTGATTCTGCTAAGGACATTTTGTCTTGGCTTCAGCGCTCGCTTGGCTACTAAAAACGAAATTATAGTGTCGTATACTTTCCTAGATCTCTCGAATCGTGTGATCAGCTGACAATAAATCTCCGAACTAGTTGGTTCTTCTCCATATTCATCATCCCATTCTTCTTGTATTTCCCGTATGAGTTCTCGTTGCTCTACCGAGCGTGAGAGTCTTTTTTCATCAGCAGCAGTTAACAGATCAACTTTGCCGATCTCACGTAGATACAGCCGCACAGGGTCTTCTAGTGAAGTAGCTTCCGCGATTACTCGCCTGGCGGCTTCGACATCTTCGTCTACAACCGCCGCTGGTGCTGTCTCAGCACGGACAGTCACTCCATTTTCCTGGAGTCGGCTGACGATCGATCTTAGTTTTTCGTTGCGCCCATCAGTTTCAGGGATTACTTGGAGTACTTCCTCTACGGAAACAGTGTTGTTTTTGTTACGCCGTCCTCTTGCAAGTAGCTCTTCCAACCCTTCTTCAAGGGTGTCTATCTGGTTATCTCCAAAAACTTGTGTCGTCATACGTCACCTTACTCCTATCTATCTAAGAACCTTTATTTTCTCGATTTCATCCGAATTTTTTCCATTATGGAATCCCATTGCTGATTAATATCAGAACTATCATCAGTCCCGTTCTGGCGGTTTTCGAACTTAGTCTGCGCCAAATCCAAGACCTCTGTTCGTAGTCTCGCTTGTTCGCGTCTTCTGAGAATTTCCTCTTTCATACCTAATACCACTTTGGACAAATCTTTGTCGTCATATTCTGGGCAGGGAAGGTTATTCAACTCTGAAACACGGTCTTCTATCACAACTAAGCTCGCCGCATCAATGTCAGAATGACCAATTCCTTTTGATTCACCGGATCCGATGTCTGCATTATTTTTCCAGGCAAGAAATACTGCTTTGTTCAAGGCCTGTTCGAAAAAATTTTCCCCTATTGATATACCTGTTTCCCTCACAGATGAACGCTGCAACAGCAAAGCGAGCAGTTCAGTTTCACCATCTGGTTGCATTTGCTGAGTGGGTTGGGATGTTTTTGTATTTCCACTTACTATTTTCGGAGTTGATGCGTCGATGGCAC
>DKAI01000055.1 GCA_002450755.1 Deltaproteobacteria bacterium UBA6930 | reverse complement strand
AGGTCTTGGCTTTCATCCATCGTCATTCCTTCGAATTCACGTACATGACGGCCAATATAGAGTGCAGTCCGTCCGGTTTCTGGGTGAACTTGAACCGCAGGGTGCCGCACCGGAGGCAATGCTTCCCACTCCTTTTCCGTTAGAAATTCTGTCCCTCCGACAAGCCCTTGCGAATATCTATAGTCGTGGACTCCGACCAGACTTTCGACCTTTTGCTTTAGGGAATGATCGAGCGTTTCCCAGGCTGCTCTCATATCTGCCCACTCTGTCTCACCTCCACAATCTGGGAGCGTTCGAGCCGATAACAATGACGCTTTCGAAGGAACTCGCTTAAAGGAGCTGTCGGTATGCCAGAATGTATTGCCTTTCAACATTAAGTCCCATTTTGAACCTTCGGGCAAAACTCTGTTCTTTGAATCGACATTAGCGATCGGAGCGATCGCCTGATTGTCACTCTTTTCAGTTATGAGACGTTCTAGATCGCCAAATCTTTTGCTAAAGGAAATCTGTTGAGCATCGTTTACAAATTGGCCAGGAAAGACCAAAACAGAATACAAGCGAAATGCAGCCTCTATTTCTTCCCACTCATCGAGATTAAGCGGAGTCTTTAAATCCACTCCGGTAACTATGGCGCCAAGGGTCGCCGAGGTCGTTTTTACTTTCAGCATCTTCTGACTCCTCAACCAAAACAATTATTCCAAACAATTTAATTATACGACCAGAACAAGCAGGGCGCAGGTCGAAAGACCAGTGTAGTATCGGTCCCTTCAAGGAGAAAAATTGCTTTACTTGACTCACGGCGATGTAAAACTGGCTTACGAGGACCTGCAAGGCACTGCTTCCGACAACGGCACCTTTGTTTTTGTCCACGGGTGGACCTGCAACCACACCTATTTCAAGCTTCAAGCCGAGTTTGCTCACAAAGCCGGCTACAGAGCCGTCTCTGTCGACCTTCGTGGTCACGGATTGAGCGACAAGCCGACTGGCGACTACCCTATCGAGCAATTCGCCGACGATACAGCCCATATCATTCAATCCCTTGGCTTGGATCGCCCTGTAGCAGTAGGGCATTCTATGGGTGGACTGACAGTGCTCGCCCTGGCCTCGCGACACCCGGAGCTGGTACGAGGAATTGTCATGGTTGACCCAGCTCCCATAGACCCACCGCCTCAGATGAGAGAAGCGATAGCAAGCATGGTAAACTCACTCGAGAGTGGCGATGCAGGTCCACAAAAAAGCTTCGTCCGTGATGTACTATTCCTGCCTACGGACGACAAGAATCTTAGGAATAAAGTCCTCAAAGAAATGACCACCGCCCCTACGCATGTAGCTGTGGCCGCGATGAGAGGTGTGCTCGATTTCGATGGCAAAAATGCTGCTAAAAACTGCAATGTTCCCGCCCTGCATATTGCCGCGGAACCGCCTTTGAACCGACAGCGAGAAATTTCGAAGTTACTTCCAGGAGTCATCAATGCGCAAACTTCGGGAGCTGGTCATTTCAACCACCTACTCGTTCCTACGCAAGTCAACGACATGATCAATTACTTCGTTAAGAATTTTATTTCTTGGTAACCAATCAATTAGGAGAACTACGTGTCAGAATCGAAAATGGAAAAGGGAAAAGCAACTCTGGGAAAACTTCTAGCTGGTCACAAATCAGGTGCTCGTCTTCCCAAGAACTTTGGAAGAATGACGATGGAGCATCTTTTCGGGGACGTCTGGCAAGGAGAAGAACTCGAAATCGAAGAGAGATCGCTCATAACCTGCACAGTACTCGTGGCTCTCGGTAGAGAGGCGGAGCAACGAATTCACTTTCGAGGAGCCAGAAACCTCGGAATTCCACGCGAAAAGATTGAGGCCGTCCTGACACATGTCGCCCATTACGCCGGCTGGCCCGCAGCAGTAAGTGGATTCAGAATTCTCGACGAGGTCTGGACCGCGATGGACGCGGAATAGACCGATCTCTATTTACCCGCCCCGGTGCCCACACCTTTGAAAATTGGAAGGTTCGCTTCGGTCGCTACATAAATCACATTGGGATTCTCATTTAATGTCTGAATCCACAAGTATTGCAGATAAGAATCCGAGAGAGTTTCGCGGATGATTGCTTGCGCCTTCGCAGCACCTTCCGCTCTGGCAACCTCAATCTCCGCTTCTTTTCTGGCCTGCTCTAATTCGAACTGTTTTTGTTGAACGCGCTGTTCAGCGGTGAGCTTGGCTTCAATGCTTTCCCGAAAACGTTCGGGAAGCTTCACATCCCGCAATAAAACGTCCACTACCTGAATTCCTCGGCCTCCGAGGCTCTCGTCGAGAAAGTTTCGGATTCGTGTGGCTATTTCTTTTCGGCCCGTCTCCGAATAAATATTTCTCACGGGATAACCCGCAACAACATCTCGCAAGGCATTACGGAAGTACGGAACAATTAGGCGCTCCACGTAGTAGCGTCCTACCGTCTTGCGTATTTCTGGGGCCCTAGCAGGGTCAACTTGAAACAGAAGAGACGTATCTAAGCCCACAATGAGTCCCTCAGAGGAAGGAACCATCGCAGTCTCTTTAAGTTCCTGGAGCTTTATGTTCCAGCGCTCCACCTGCCTTGCCACTGGGATAACATAAGTAAGCCCCTGTGAAAGCGGCTCGTCAGCAATCGCACCGAAGCTCTTAGCAACCCCCACTTCACCGTCTTCGATCACCACACATGCGCTTGTTGATAGCGCCATTACCGCAAGAGCTATGAGCGTACAAAGGCGCTTTGATTGAATCTTTATCGTTGAGGACATGTAAGCTCCCGGTTTTACAGACCACTGAGGTCGATACCCACAATATCGCGCGAACTGAAGTAATTCGCACGGTCTAACGTGTCAACAAAACGGTAAAATTTTGCGGACGCCTAAGGTAACTTAGGCATATGCTCGGAAGAAAGGAACCCTAAAAGGAAAGCAAAATGTCCGAAAGTGTCCCCAAGAAGGATGGCGGTCAAATAGCCGCCATGCAATTACGAAAGGCAGGCATCGACGCGCTCTTTGGAGTGGTAGCTGGGCCTTCTATTCAAATCTTTGCAGGCGCCCATGAAGTAGGAATGAGAGTCATCGGTGGCAGGCTGGAACTAAATGCTGGATTCATGGCCCAGGCCTGGGGATATCAGAAGAAAAAGCCAGGAGTCATGGTAGTCGGATCTGGACCCGGCATGAGTAATGCCGTCACACCGCTCTACGTGGCTACAGCAAGTGGTTTTCCCTTAGTCGTACTAGGTGGCTCAGCCTTCTCTCAAACTCGGGGGGTGGGTGGTTTTCAAGAAGCCGACCAAGTCGCCTTAGCGCGGCCTGCGTCAAAGTGGGTAGGACAAGTTGACCGAACGGAACGAATTCCGGAATGGATACACCTCGCCCTAGGAAAGGCTCTCGAGGGGCGACCTGGAGGCGTTTACTTGGACTTCCCCGGTGAGGTTGTGGCAAAACGCATTCCCGCCGAAACCATCGCTCTGCGGGAAAACACTTCTGTTAGCGCTCCTTATCCTGACCCGAACTTAATAGACGAAGCTGCAACCCTTCTCGCCTCGGCAAAAAGACCTGTCATTGTCTTAGGGAAGGGGGCGGCCTGGAGCGATGCCGGTCCGGCGATACAAAAGCTGGTCGATCGCGGCATACCCTATGTCTGCTCGCCTATGGCGCGAGGAACGATACCTGACGATCATCCCAATTTTGCGAACGGCGCGCGATCAATGGCTCTGGGTGAGGCTGACCTCATCGTTATGTTTGGAGGAAGGTTTAATTGGATCTTCGGGCACGGTCGACGCTTCGCCGCTCACTCAAAAATCATACAATTCGATCTTGAGGCGGAAGAGATGATCTCCGGAGCTCCCGTATCTCTCGGAATAGTTTCAGATGCATGTAAGGGAGCAGAACTTCTGGATCAGGCGCTGGACTCAACCAAGGTGACATTTTCAAGCGGAAGCTGGCTAAGGAACCTTCGTGAAAAGAGCGAAGCAAACGCAGAGAAAGTTCGTGCAGCCCTGCTCGACGATTCCACTCCGATTAACCCTTACCGGCTCGTTCACGAGGTTTCGGCCGTTGCTCCGCGAGAGGCGATCATTACCGCCGAAGGCGAAACAATCATGGGAATTTGTAGAGCCGTCTTACCTAGTTACGTAAATCGAGGTCGACTAAACGCCGGGACCACTGGCTGTATGGGCGTAGGAGCGCCCTACGCTATCGGCTCTGCCATCGCAAACCCTGAAGCACCTTCTATAGCGGTATTGGGCGACTACGCCTTTGGCGCGGCAGTGATGTCGGTTGAGACAGCTGCAAGGTGCGACATAAAGGCAACTCTTGTCGTGGCCAACAACGAAGGAATTGCAGGGCATGGAATACAAGATGCGATGATGCCGAGCGACGCTCCGCGCATCGCCTCTCTCCTACCTGCCCGTTATGAGAAGATTGCAGAAATGGTAGATGGACACTCGGAATATGTTGAGCAACCCGATCAAATTCGGCCTGCCCTCGAACGGGCACTCTCATCCGACAAGATTGCGGTCGTGCACGTTAGAATCGACCCCAAAGCAGGACGGCTTTCGGGTTCCAACTACCTAGCATAGTTGGAGAAAAGCTCTTTTCGATATAGACAAATTACGAGAGCAAAACGGGGGCTCGCCACAACAAGAGAAGGCTCAAAATAAAAAGGGCACCCAGAAAAATCTGGGTGCCCTTTTTTTACTCCATCCCGCTTTAAGCAGCGAGATTCTGATCCTTCTTTTTAACGACCTTCTGACAGGTAGTTAACATCTAGGATCTTCTTCAACTTCGACAGCTTCTGAGGAGCGTGGTTATGTCCCTGGCAGGGGAACAATGTTCCACGATCGTTCTGAAGGTCGATCACGTTGATCGACTGGAATGCCGCTACCCTCATCCCGCGATGATCTTGGCTTGGCGTTCCGATGTGCTGTGCATAGAAGTTTTCGTCTTCAGTCCAGATCTTGCT
>DKAI01000030.1 GCA_002450755.1 Deltaproteobacteria bacterium UBA6930 | reverse complement strand
GACGTTGTTCGGACTCAAACTTTTTGGATAATTGCGACAGCTTTTTCTCTTGTTCTCTTTGCTCAACACTGTCTGTTACTTCACGAAGTTGCCCTTATTCACGAGCGATCTGGAAGCGCACAGATTGGCGCATTTGCTGTGACTCTAACTGCATTTGCAAGTGCTATTTCTCGATTGATTGTTGGCTCCTTTGTAGATCGCTTCGATAAGCGTCGGCTAGCGGCGGCGGTGATGATTACTCAGGCTGTTTCTCTTCTTCTGTTTTCACAGGTCGCCTCTACTGCTCAAATCTACGCATGTGCCTTACTTTTCGGTTTCACTATTGGGAATGTGTTTATGCTCCAATCTCTTTTAATTGGAGAATTCTTTGGCTTTGCTTCGTTTGGGACAGTCTTCGGTATGTTGATCTTTATTACTCAAATTGCAGGAGGGATGGGTCCCTGGGGTTTAACTAAGCTGAACCAAATTCTTGGTGGATATGGTCCAAGTTTACAGCTGCTAGCTGGTCTGGTTGTGGCGGGGGCGGTCATTATATTGACTGCAAAGGTTCCTTTGAGAACCGAACGATAGTCTTAACTCATCCCACCACCGCTAATTGTCTCGACTCTGCAATTAGGGTGCCATTCTCGGTCCAAATTTCACCATTTTCTACGAGATACCCTTCTGAGATCGTATGCGTTTCAAAACGGACGAGAAGAAATGCATTTTGATCGAGTTTTAGTTTGCGAGGATCTCTCCTGAAGTGAATCGTCAGGTCAATAGTCGGCACATCGCCAATTGATTCTCGTGTTTTTGCCCACGAGAATACGGCGGGTGGCCAGCAGTCAGACAGGGTGGCAATTAGGGGTGCATCGATATTATCAGGTGGATCACACAGCCTAATCCACCCCCCCGAGAGAGCTCGTTCACCGTTTTCCCAAGGTTCCTTTCCGAAGAAGGGCCTTCGCTCAAAGTGTTTTCGTAACGGAGGGTCACAATCAGATACGGTTGCCCGTTTTGTTTCCAGCGGTAAAGAATGCCGGGGAGGGGCTTTGTGAGAAAACTCGATTGCGTTTCTACTATTTGAGCTCGCAAGAATTCCGATAACACATAATTTTCCGTGCTGTTCGAGTTTGACCGTTTGAGTCGAAAATGTTCTTCCGATGCGCTCAAGAGTGACACGTACATCCGCAAAACCCTCTTTAGGAGGACGCATGTAGTGGACTGTAAATGAGCGAGGTGACCTTTGTTGGTCGCCCTGAGCATCGATAGCAGCGCGCAAAAGTATGCCTGCTAGATATCCACCATTCGGCCCGTTAATAATCCACCAGTCTCGGTCAAGGCGGATTCGGTAAAGACCAGGGGTGAGAGATTCGGCTGTCGTGTAATTTTCAAAGTTACTCACAAAATCACTTCTCCATTTGACGCAACCGTTCGCCCATTACCATCGCCATAGCAGCCTGAAGATTGTAGGAGGGAATAAACCCGTACATAGGAAGCCCGAGGATGATGTGAGATTTGTCGAGGATCGTGCGTGGGATTCCTTGTCGCTCACCCCCCACAACAAATAAAGCTGGGACTGTCAGATCAGCTTGCCAGGGAGTGGTAGTTCCAACATCTTCAATTGAAAAAATCTTTTTCCCCGCATTGGTAGCGTCTTCGATCAGTTGATCAGCTTTGTCCCAAAAGACAGGCATGAATCGATCGGCTCTCATGGATGCGCGAAGCGCTTCGCGTTTTCCTTCGTGAAGCATGGAATTATCTATGAAGCAGGCATCGGCCCCCGATACTTCGGCAGAACGTATGGCGAACCCAGTATTTCCGGGGTAGGCGATATTTACTAACAGCCAGGAGGCCCCTTTCAGGTTTAATACTTGCTCGCGAGTGAGCTTCGGATCTTGGCCGGTAAGTGCGAGAACTTTAGTAGCTAACTTGGTTTGAGCTAGTCGAGAGAGGGAAGCATCGCTTGTCGTTCTAACTGGAATCGATGCCATTTCGGCTAGCTTCGTCAGATGCTCGGTTTCGAGTTTTGTTGCGGAACTACTCAGCAGAATTAGTCGGAGTTCGTGGCCTTCGACCAGAGCATTCTCTATTTCTTTTATTCCGAAGATCTGTCGCCGACTTCGATGATCTCTCATTCCTTCCTTTCAAATATCAGGTACTCGTTTAAATCGCCTTCTTTGCCATCGGCACTGTAGTGGGCGACAAGTTCCGCTTCCAGGGATTTCTCCCAAAGGGTTATTTCGTTAACGGTTGCTTGGTGACAATACCTTAAGCCATTGATACCCCACTTTAAGAGATAGTCGCCTTCATCTAAATCGTCGATTTCGATTTCGGGGAAGCCGTATCTGCTTAAGTCCCCCCATGAGACCATGTTCTTCGAAAACCTTGATCGACTAGCAAAATTCCAGATTGAAAATGCGAACCTGCCGTGGGGAGCGAGAAGCTTTTGCAGGGCGATCAGAAGCTTAAGGCGCCGATCCTTGGAAGGAATGTGATGGAGGAGGCCAAAAAGGACAATTAAGTCGAATGAACCTGCGGGGAGCAGCTCGAGTTTATCGAGGCTTAAATCGATGGGGTACAAGGCGAGTCTTCGTAAATTTAATTCTTTCGCAACTATGGTGGTCTTGTCGAGTAGAGGAATAGAGGTGTCAATCCCTACATATTCCCGAACTTTTAGCTCACTTGCAGTTAAAGCTCTCAGAAAACGTCCGTTGCCGCAGCCGACGTCCAGAACAGAGATGTCATCGCCCCAATCTTTCTCTAGAATGAACCTCCACCCGGGCCAGGCGTGTTGTCGAGATCTGTCAAAGGCACTCGAATGGTCCACATAAAATCGTCGATTTATTGATCCGAGCGTTACAATGGTTTTCCGTTCCAACACAACCTCGCAGACTGCCGTCTTTGAAAACTTCGGTGACAAAGACGAACACTTAGGTGCGATCATAGATGAGATTCGTTCAGTTGAATCCTTAGACAGCAAAGAACTAGAAAGAATTCAACGGCTCTATCCCAAGGAAGGTAAAGGCTTCTATAGCAAGCGTGAAATTTTATCGGCTTTTCGAACTAGTTATTCGGAAAACTTGACCGAGATCGAGATCTCAAAGTTCACGCGGAAGCTTCAAACCTGTCCCACTCGCTCTCTGTCGGGAGTCTTGCCTGTTACGGTCTTAACGAAACCCTTTCCTTGTCCGGGGCGTTGTGTTTTCTGTCCCAGCGATGTCCAAATGCCGAAAAGCTACCTGAGCAAAGAGCCGGGTTGTCAGAGGGCTTCACATAATCGCTTTGATCCTTACCTTCAATCTTGGAACCGTCTCAGCTCGTATCGAGATATGGGTCATCCTACTGATAAAGTTGAATTGATCATATTAGGGGGGACCTGGTCATACTATTCAAAAGAGTACCGACGCTGGTTTATTGGAAGCTTATTAAAAGCTTTGAATGACTTTGGTTCGAATGTTGATGAAAGGTCAACGATTGCAGAATTCACAGCGAATTTTCCAGAAGCGAAGGATCCAGGAGATTTTAGGGGTAGGTATAATCGACAAGTAGGAACAGTCTTGCGGACACACCACGACGGGGTCCTAACGGCAGATTGGGAGGACTGTCCTCAGGAAAAACTTACCGAACTATCGAGCGTTAATGAGGGGGCTGGATCTCGATGTGTTGGCATCTCGATTGAAACCCGGCCAGATGCTGTTGACGAGGCTGAACTTGTATTTCTAAGAAATCTAGGAGTCACTAAGGTTCAAATTGGAGTACAGAGTCTATCTGATAAGGTTCTTTCCTTGAATCGACGCGGCCACAACGTCGAAACGAGTAGAAGAGCTCTTTCCCTACTAAGAGCTGCTGGATTTAAGGTTCAAGTTCACTGGATGGTAAATCTTTTGGGAGGAAACCCTTCGGATGATCTAGAAGACTTTAAGAACCTCTTTGACGATAAGTTCGCGCGTCCCGACGAACTTAAGCTTTATCCATGCAGCTTGATCGAGAGTGCCGAGTTAGTTGACCATTACAAGAGAGGAGAGTGGGTACCCTACGAACGAGAAGAGCTCGAGCAACTATTGCTTGACTGTCTTGCGATCGTCCCACCGACATGCCGAGTGACACGAGTTATTCGTGATATTCCTTCAACAGATATACCGGTCGGAAATAAGCGTACAAATCTCAGAGAGGATGTGGAACGTCGTGC
>DKAI01000094.1 GCA_002450755.1 Deltaproteobacteria bacterium UBA6930 | reverse complement strand
CCTATTCCAGTTTTGGCCCGACGCTTTGTTGAGGAGAGTGGCTTCTTCTGTGTTTCAATTGATGGTCCGGTTCACGGACGAAGGCAGAAAGGCAAGGGTGGCAGAGAAGCTTTTTGGCCCGAGTGGAAACGGCCTGGTAGTGGGGAGGAGATGGTTGAGGATTGGCGAGCGGTATTGTCTGCCTTAAGCGAGGAGAAAAGGATTGGCTCGGGGGCTTTGGGCTACTGGGGTCTCTCGATGGGAACGATTTATGGCGCTCCTCTAGTTGCTGCCGAGAAACGAATAAAAGTCGCAGTGTTGGGTCTGATGGGCCTTTGTGGGCCAGAGTCGTACCTTGAATTGCTGAGTGAGGCGGTCAGTAAGATCGAATGTCCGATTCTTTTTCTTCAGCAGCTTGAAGACGAATTGTTTGAGCGGGAGGCGTACGCAGCCTTGTTTGATTGTTTAGCCAGCAAGGACAAAAGGCTTCACGCTAATCCCGGTTTGCATCCTCAGGTTCCATTGGAAGAGCTCGACAACAGTGTACAATTTTTAACGAATTACCTTGACGGGAAAACACTGCCAAGAGGAGCTGCATTTTCGATTTCGGAGTAGTTTTTGTCTGAAGCTGAAGGCCAGAAATGCGACATATCTTGACGGATTCTAAATCTGCAACTAAGGGAGAAAGAGTTTTCTACTTAGTTTTTATCGGTCTTTTGGCTGTTGGGTGTTGGATCCATCGGAGCTCTTTTGTTTCCTTGTTTGAACGAATCATGTCAGATAGCCAATAAGTAATGGTGGAATAGTAGGCTGGGCTAGAATCGTAGAATGAGCACCCCTGAAAAGCCGAAACTTAAGCGCGTTCTTAATCGTAAAGATCTCTTGGCTCTGGCGTGGGGGTGCATGGTTGGTTGGGGCTGGGTCGTTCTTTCCGGTGATATGGCCTTAAGTGGGGGTACATTAGGGTCGGCTCTCGCTTTTTTATTTGCCGGTGTGATCATTTCTTTGGTTGGCTTGGTCTACGGAGATCTCACCTCAAGGATTCCAAGAGCGGGAGGTGAACTGGCCTTTTGCTTTGTAGGTCTGGGCCCTAAGCGCTCGGCCGCGTGTGGTTGGGTACTTTGCTTAGCATACGTGGCTGTATGTTCTTTTGAGGCAGTGGCGCTCCCGCGGGTCCTTTATCAAATTTTCCCAGGCTTAGAAACCTCGCCACTTTATTATGTGGCCGGTGAGCCTGTATCGTTTTCAAGTATTGCTATAGGTACGCTTGGAGTCTTAGCTGTTTCATTTGTGAACATTGTTGGTATTCGGCCAGCCTCACTGTTGCAAATCCTTGGGGGTGGCATTCTTTCTCTTGCAGGCATTTCCCTTTTTGTAGGAGCAGGAGTAGGTGGCTCATCCGAAAACCTTGCACCCTTATTCGTGAGTGCGTCAGGTTTCTTCGGAGTGGTGATGATGACACCTTTTTTCTATCTCGGTTTCGACGTTATTCCACAAGTGGCGGAAGAAAGCAATTTGTCTCCAGCTCGGATGGGTAGGATCATACTTCTGGCTATTGGCCTAGCTACCGCCTGGTATGCCTGTGTTCAACTCTCCATCGGAGGCTTGCTTTCTGCCAAAGATATGGCTTCCGCCGAGCTTGCTCCAGTTGAAGCCATGAGAATGCTTGGAGGAGATTGGGCAGCGAGACTAATTCTTCTCGGTGGCGTGTTTGGGATAATAACTAGTTGGAACGCTTGTTTCGTTGGTGGGATTAGGCTGGTCTTTGCGATGGGTCGTGGAGAGATGCTTCCCTCAAAGCTGGGAAATTTACATCCTCGTCATCAAACTCCAGCAAAGGCGGTATTTTTCTTAACAGTCGTTTGTTTAGTGGCACCCTGGTTGGGAAAACGGGCCCTGGTATGGTTTGTGAATGCTGGTGCATTTGCGACAGTTTGTGCTTATTTTTTTGTAGCATGCGCTTATCTGAGGATCAGGAGGGAAGGCTATAACGATTCGAAAGGATTGGATATTGCTAGATTCCCGATTCTTCCCCGCCTTGTAATCTGTGTGACATTCGCGTTCATGCTTTTGTATGCTCCCTGGAGCCCTGTCGCTCTCAGTTGGCCTTGGGAATGGGCAATTTTAATAACATGGGCATTTTTAGGAATTTGTCTATGTGGCCCAAGAATGACAAATAAAGAATACGATCGCGAAAAAGCCAGGTTATCCATTATGGGACGAGAATAGGGGAGAGAGGTGTGATTACTTTTCCTAAGCGGAAGATTATTATTATCGGAGGCTCTATCGGAGGCCTCTTTTCGGCGATTTTCCTTCGTAGAAAAGGGTTCGATGTAGAAGTTTTCGAGCGTGCGGATGGCCTCTCGGACCGAGGAGCAGGTATAGCAACCCAAAAATCTCTTCACGACGTATTGGCTAAAGCTGAAGTCGTTCGCCCTGATGGAACAGGAGTCGAAATCGATGGACGTATTATGTTTGCTTCCAATGGCAACGTGTTGGGTACTCATGACATGGATCAGATAATGACATCATGGGGTCTGGTGCATCGTTCTCTTCTAGAGCGGATTCCAAGTGATTGTTACCACAATTCAAAAAGTATGGTTTCGTTGGAACAAGACGCTGAAAACGTATATGCAACATTCGAAGACGGAACTACTGTGGAGGGAGATTTTCTCATTGGGGCTGATGGTACTTGGTCCTCAACAAGACAGTGTGTTAATTCGGAAGCTAAAGTAGATTATTGCGGTTACTTCATCTGGCGAGGTCTAATTGACGAAATGTTAATTCCCCGAGACGTCTTTGGTCAGGTTTCTCGAAGGCTTACCTTCGGAATGGCGCCAGGTGGGCATTGGCTTGGATATCTCGTTGCGGGCTCGGACGATGACCTAACGGTAGGCCGTCGTCGCTTCAATTGGGCGTGGTATCGACCGGGAACAGAAGAATTTCTTCGAGAGCTCCTTACGGATGAAAAAGGCGTTTATCATCAGTATGGAATTCCTCATGGATTAGTTCAGAAAAAATATAGAAATGCAATGAGAGAAGAGGCGAAGAGACGTTTGGCGCCGCAGCTACAAGAAATTATTATGGCGACAGAGACCCCTTTTCTTCAGCCAATCTATGAGTACATGTCAGAACGTATGTTGTTTGGCCGAGTTGCATTGGTGGGCGACGCGGCCTTTACGGCCCGCCCACATGTCGCGGTAGGCGTGTCAAAGGCTGCAGAGGACGCATTGGCACTCTCAGAAGCACTGAGTTGTTCTGAACCGAACGTTGGGTTGCGGAAATTCGAACGTGATCGGACGGAGCTAGGTCGCGCGATAGCAAAGTGGGGGCAGGATCTAGGGAGTTATTGCGGAACTCCGGCAAAAGACGAAGCGACACAGAAGAAAGCACTCTACTATCAACGACCAGAGGTGTTACTGTCTGTAACTGCCGCGACTGACCCGTCGGCTTACTATTTAGACGAGAGGAAAATATGAATCTTCGCTTTGGTATTCTTTGGCCTTTTAGAAATCCGCACTTTAACTTTGTGCCTTGGGAGGATCTTTATCGTTCCCACTTGGACTTAATTGTCGAATCGGAAGCGATGGGATATGACAACGCTTGGCTCACGGAACATCATTTCGTTGATGATGGTTATTCTCCATCGTTATTGCCTATAGCGGGTGCCGTAGCGGCACGGACTTCTCGGATTCGAATCGGAACTTTTCTTATCTTATTGCCGCTCCACAATCCTGTTAGGATCGCCGAAGATACTGCAACCGTTGACCTCATGTCGAATGGTCGGTTTGATCTTGGAGTCGGGCTTGGATACCGAGTGAAAGAATTTGCAGATCAAGGTGTTTCTCCCACAGAGAGGGGAGCTAGGTTGCAAGAGGGTATTGGATTAATTCAGCGTCTCTTGAGTGACGAGGAGGTAACGTTTGAAGGTAAATTTAGCCAACTTAATAAAATTCAAATCGTACCTCCGGCTCTTCAGAAACCACATCCACCAATCTGGATTGGTGCGATAGCACCGGGTGCCATAAAAAGAGCTGCGAAAATGGGGTTCCATTTTCAAGTGGTTGGGCCACCGGCACTTGTTGAGCATTATGACAAGTGCTTAACCGAAGCAGGGAGGAACCCAGAAGAGTACTCGACGGCCCAACTTCGCTGGGTGCACGTAGCTCCGAGCCGTGATCAGGCGTGGGAAACGGCTGCACAACCTCTGCATTATACCGCGTCCCGGTATGCTGAATGGTTCGCCGAAGCAAACGACAAGCCTGGCGATGCTGACGCGGCGAAAGGAATCCCTAGCATTGAACAGATCGTTGCTTCGCAACACTTTGACGTATTTGGAGAACCTGCGATTGTCGGTACCCCGGAGGATTGTAGAGGTATGATTGAGGACTACGTCTCACGAGGACGGTTGACCCATCTCGTTTGCGGAATGGCCCTCTCAGGCCTGGCGCCTCATCATATTCGAAGCAGCATGGAGATGTTTGCTAAGGATGTAATTCCTGCGTTCCGCAAGTAATTAGGATCAATACGCAAATTGATCGATTCGGGACTGGGCCTGAGTAAGGCCCTTTCCCCGAATGATTTCGGGATCGGCCCACGTGTCAATGCAATTAAGCAAATATGGGGAAGCGCAGTCCGCATCGGCAACCTTATCTCGACTAAGCCATTCTCCTTCGTACGGGACTGGGAAGCCATTGTGATTTAATTCATAAGCGTAGACACGGCTAAGTTCTGTTCCTGTCGAGTAGTCACCAACGTAACTGGCCCAAGGCGTTTCGATCCGTAAAGTTTCGCGCATAGCGGCATGGAGGGGTGCGATGTAGTTGCCCACATCCCAGTCGGGTATAGCTTGCTCTTCCCAGGCCTTTCCGCCTGGAATATC
>DKAI01000189.1 GCA_002450755.1 Deltaproteobacteria bacterium UBA6930 | reverse complement strand
TTAGAGCCTTAAGCCACTACGGAATAAGAAGAACTTTTCCGATGTTTTTGCGATCATGTAAGAATTGGTGAGCTTGACTCGCCTGCTCTAATGGAAAACGTGCCGCGATGATTGGCTGAATTGAACCTTCTGTACACCAACAAAGGACTTCTTCCATCCATGAAGAAACTCTTTCTGGTTCTTCCCATAAACGGCCAAGATTCACACCAAAGACGCCTTTATTTGCATTAATTAAGCGAGTCGCTTTAAAACGAGTTCTGAGCGTACTTAGCAAGGATGGGCCCATCTTTAACAAGCTTCGACTTCGGCCGGTTACCATTGAAGAGTTGCCGTACATGCCTAGACGTCCGGTTCTCGAAAGACATTGATAGCTTCTCTCAAAGGATTTACCACCTACTGCGTCTAAAGCGAGTTCGACACCTTTCCCGCTAGTTAAATCGCGAACTTTTTTTACGAAGTCCTGATCTTGATAATCGATACAATGATCAAAGCCTAACTCCCGTAACTTTTCGTGCTTTTCTTTACTTGCAGCTCCAATTATCTGTGCGCCAAATCTTTTTGACATTTGAAGAACTGCTAAGCCTACTCCTCCCCCTGCCGAGTGAACCAGAACAGTGTCTGCCTTCTTCAATCCGCCCATTACTACCAATAGTTGATACGCTGTTAGATAGTTTACGGGAAGAGCTGCTCCACTCTCCGCATTGAGGCCTGAGGGTCTCGAGAAAACTTGGATTTCCGGACAGCAAACCACATCGGAATGTCCTCCAAATCGAGTTAGAGCAAGGACATTTCGACCTAGCCAATCTGTTTCGACTCCATTGCCAACGGCATCAACCCGACCAGAGATCTCATAACCCATCACTACAGGCAATTTAGGTCGATCAGGATACAACCCAACTCTTGCTAAAACGTCTGAGAAATTAAGGCCCGTGGCCTCAACTCGAATTCGAAGTTCCCCGTCTTGTGGGAGAGGATCCTCGCTCTCGCGGATTTCTAGGCGTTCGGGCGTACCTTCGCGGGTAATCCATACTTGGCGCAAAAACTACTCCTCTTTGACTAAAGAGAAAACTTTACTTCCCTATTCTTTTACCAAACATTTAAACACAGGAAAGATGTTGGGAGAAAAGAACTTCCTAAAGGGTTTAAGAATCATCATTCCGTTGCCGGAAAAATAAGAAATATATCCTGTACGGTAAAAAAGCGACAATCTTCATCAGATATGTAAAACGCTTAGGAAAATGAATCTCAAATTTTCGGGAATTCAGTCCTGAAGAAATCCTCTTCGCTGCTTTCTCTGCCGTAATTCGAAACGGCATATAAAATTCATTCTTATCCGTAAGCCTGCTCTCTACAAAACCAGGATTAATCAGTTTTATGTCAATGCTCTTCCCATATTCTGCTTTCAGAGATTCGACAAGATGTATGAGTCCCGCTTTACTCGATCCATATGGTTGACTTCCCGGAAGTCCGACATACCCAGCTGCGCTTGCACAGATGGCTAACTGACTTCTCTGATTTTGCGAACGAAGAACTGGAACAACTACCTCCAAAATATTAAATACAGATAATAGATTTGTTTCGATAATTTTACGGACGGTTGATAGTTCTAGATTTCCAAGCTTCATCGGTTGATAAACCGCTGACATGATTACAACTCTATCGATCTCTCCCCAATTATTCGCAAGTTCTCGTGATACTTCTTGAATTTTTGCTGAATTATTTACATCTAGAGGAAACACCAAATGATGTTTGTAAGAAAGACTACTTTTGAGATGGTTGAGTGCTTCCTCATTTCTTGCTGAAAGGGCCAGTTGATAGCCTTGTGAATCGAGCTCAATAGCAAGCGCTTTCCCAATTCCAAAACTTGCCCCCAAAATCCAAACTTTCGGAAGATGTAAAGCCATATTAAATTTTCTGCATAAAAAGAGTTAGCTCCGCAACCTTGAAACCAAATTTTTTCAGATATGAACGATTTATTACGACATCTCCGGGAAGAGCCCACATCCAGTCATCAAATTTTAAACGGTACGTGGTATCCGAGACTGGTACATCCATCTCGTAGGACCAATAAATCGCATTTCCGAAAGATTTCCCCTTGGCGATTCCAATAATATCGCCAGCGGTGCCTTCATATTCTAGTGGTCCGGACTTTTTTATAATCCATGTCCGCATCTGCGTCTCTCCCGTTCCATGATAAAGGAACTTCTCTTCTAGAATGCATTGGCCGTCTTCCCACGAAGCCAACATATCTGCTTCAAATCGAGTAATAACATTACCCCTTCTATCTTGAATTAGTCCCCAAGCTTTTATTGGCCCATTGAAGTAGCTTTCGATTGAAAGACGCGGCTCCAAATCAAGGTATTTTGCTCCATCGATACCTCCACTACAGGCACTAAACAAGAAAGACATTACTATCACTCCTAATCTCATAATTATATTTCCCTCGGTAAATTTGACGAATAAAACAGAATAACCAAAAGGCTACAACCATCTTAGTGAGCGAAGGAATCAAAGCGTAGACTGTGCTTAGGTGTGCTGTCACGTTTGGTCCGTTCTCGCCTCCCGGTTCATAACCTAAAATGCTAAGCAGCGGTAAGGAAAAACCACTTGCGACCGCCAGAGACAGCTTTCCTAAAAACGTTAGCCCTGAAAAATAACGTGAAGCGGCATCTTGAAGATCTAAGCGTGAGATTCGATCCGCAACGATTGAAGGCGGAAGTGCAAGGTCACCACCAAGAGCCATACCCGAGAATACGCATACAGCCGCAAAAAATTGTATCTCGCCTGTAGACAGCCCAAAAGCCCAGATAAACGTAAGAGAAGCAACGAGCATGCTTACAAGCCAAGCGTTTAGTTTTCCAATACGGTTTGATAAAAACTGCCAAAATGGCATCGAAATGACACCACTTAAAAAATAAAGAAGCAAGAACACACCCAAGTACGCCTTTGCATCTAGCCTGTCTGATACGAAAAATACAACGAGGATTGCGGGAATCGCGCTAGCAAAACTATTTATCAAATAAATGCTAAAGAACTGACGATTCCAAGTTGTATTAAAGATGGGGCGTTTTTCACTGCTCTCGGGTTTCTTCGGTTTATCTATCTTTGCACGTTTCATCCAAGACAGAAACACTAAACCGCAGATTATAAGAAGAGGCACAAAGAAAATTGTAATCCAATGGAATGCTTGTTCTTCTCTATTTACATTCGCAAGGATGGTTGGAGCGATCGATGCAACCAACAAACCGAGCAGACCTGCCGCTTCCCTCCAGCTGACTATGCGAGTCCTTTCTTTTTCATCTGCTTTCCAAAGACCACCAAGGGCCTGAAAATTGATACTGGCAACACTAAATCCTGTAGTGCAAAGGATCAAGCTCGTAACTAACCAGGGAATCGTAAGCGATTGAATGGGATGAAATAGCATCCAAAACCCAATACCTAGTAACGTTAGTCCGAATACTATTATTGTGGAACGCCACTCATGAAAACGATCACTAAGCGCTCCTATAAGAGGATCCTGTATTGCATCAATACCCCGTACGAGCAAAAGAATTAGCCCTAGTACAGAAATTGAGATGCCGAATGTTCGAGCATAAAATTCCGGAGCGTGTACATATATGGGTAAGCCTGCAAAGGCGAGTGGGAACCCTAGTACGCTATAGGCCAAAAGATGGGCCCTTTTGTATCGGCCGTTGAACGAAATTAACAAAAGGCTTCAAATATTTTAGACATGGCGCAACTCTACTTGCATCACGTTAGTTTGTTTTACCTGGAAAGCTGCAGCGCAATAAGACAGATAGAATTTCCAGAAACGCCTGAATTGAGCATCAAAGCCGCGCTTGTTAATTGAATCGCTCTGAGTTTCAAAATTTTTTAACCAATCATTCAGAGTGCGAACATAATCCTCACCAAATTCGATTTTATTTGTCATTTTTAATCCCGCTTTTCTCGCTAGATTCTCAAATACTTTCGGGCTAGGTAACATTCCTCCTGGGAATACATAGCTCCGGATCGCGTCCCCGGTTTTTCGATATCGCTCAAATTCACTATCTTGAATTGTTATTGTCTGGATAATTGCATTTCCGCTCTTCGCTAGCAGAGATTTCAATTTTCGGAAAAATGTATCCCAATATTGTTCACCAACGGCTTCAAACATCTCAATAGAAACGATTGAATCAAACGAACCGTTGATATCGCGATAGTCTTGTAGAAACAAATTTGCACTTTCTCGATCTTTTAATCGTGAAGTAGCGTAAGCATATTGTGCCGGAGAAACCGTCACGCCCGTAACTTCGGTATTCGTGCGATTTAAACAACGCTCTAAGAATCCTCCCCATCCGCATCCAACTTCGAGAACACTTTTCGCATTCGAATTTATTAACTCTATTATTCGGTCATATTTGTGCAGTTGTGCGTTTTGAAGGTCAGTCGTTGAATCTTCAAATAACGCGCAAGAGTAAGTCATCGTTGGATCAAGCCACAAACTATAGAACTCGTTCCCCAGATCATAGTGTGAAAGAATATTTTTCCGGCTCCCGGCTCTCGTGTTACGATTCAGAAGGTATGAAAATCGGTGAATAAATTTCCATAAACCGGAACCCGAAATGTACTTTCGCAGTACTCGCTTATTTAATAACGCGCATTCGAGCAGTTTTGCTATGTCGGGGCTGTCCCACATATTTGACCAATAATCTTTAGCAAATGCGATATCTCCATGTAACGCGAGGTTAGAGAAGACTTTCTCGTCATGTATTTGGAGTAGTGCCCGCGGGCCTGAATGTTTGCCTTTAAAGACATAACGCGACCCTCCTGACAGTTTCAGTTCGAGCTCTCCAAACTCTAACTTTTCGAGGCGCCGTAGAAATGTTCTTGTAGATGATTTCATTTACCAAGCTTTCTTAATAAGTGGAGATAGGACTTTAGTTCAAAATGCATCGTGATTCCGCAAGATTTGAAATTCATGTGAGATCATGTTAATGATCCATCTGATAGCTTTAAATCTCTACGTTCAATCGCATAGAACCTATACACAATGAGCGGGACCGCGTGAAAATAGCAATTATCGGAACAGGTATCTCAGGCCTCTCCACGGCTTTTTTGCTCCAGCCGTACCATGAGATTACGGTTTACGAAAAGAACGACTACTTGGGAGGGCATAGCTGCACAATCGAGATTGAAACGGAAGGAGACAAAATTCCAGTAGACATTGGCTTTATTGTTTTCAATAAAAAAAATTATCCGAATTTGAGCTCAATGTTCTCTTATTTAAATATACCGATCGCAAAAAGTAGTATGTCTTTTGGAGTTAGTATTGATGACGGCTGGCTAGAATACGGTACCGAACGACTCTTGGATATATTTTCTCAACCTAGAAATCTTATCAGGCCTCAATTTATTCGTATGATCCTAGACATCTATCGATTCAACGCATTTGCGAAGAAATATGTACAAAAAAATTCGGAATGTACTATTGGGGAATGTATTGCAGAGTTGAATCTCGGAGAATGGTTTACTCAATATTACCTTCTCCCTATGTCAGGTGCTATTTGGAGTACACCTAGTAGCCGCATGTTAGAATTTCCGGCAGATACATTGATTGAGTTCTTTGATAACCATGGGTTGCTGTCTATTAGCGAACAACCACAGTGGTATACTGTTGAAGGTGGAAGTAGAGAGTACGTACAGCGATTATCAGAACCTTTCAGCCATCGCGTGCAACTGGGAAGAACTCTAAAAAGCATATCACGATCAACAGGATTTCTTACTTTAACTGAAGACAATGGAACGCAAGATCAGTTTGATCAAATTGTTTTGGCGTGTCATAGTGATCAGGCTCTTCAATTAATAGAAAAGCCAACGCCGGAAGAAGAAAACATTCTCGGCAACATAAAGTACCAGCGCAACAGAGTTGTGCTCCACGAAGACATTAGCTTTATGTCCAAAAGAAAGGGCTCTTGGTCAAGTTGGATGTATCTTGGTAACCGGCAACACAAAGATGACGGACCAATAAGCCTAAGCTACTGGATGAATAATTTGCAACCGCTTAAAACATCTCGTCCTTTCATTGTTACCCTCAATCCAGCTCGAGAGCCTGCGACTGAACTCATAAGGCACGATTGTGTTTTCGAACACCCTGAATTGAATCAGCTAGCCGTTAGGTCGCAGAAGAAGATTGATGAAATTCAAGGAAAAAATGGACTTTGGTTTTGTGGAGCCTGGGCTGGGTATGGGTTCCACGAAGATGGGATTACAAGTGCCATGTCAGTTGCGCAAGCACTCGGAGCGGAAATCCCATGGCATTAAAGCTACAACTTCTTGAAGCACAGGTCACTCACAAAAGATTAGGTTCGAAAACCAACACGTTTGGATATCGTGTCTTTTATTTAGTACTCCCTCTGTCGTTTATCGAAAATGGTTATCTGAATCATGTCGTCAAGGTGAATCGGTGGGGAGCCGCTAGCTTTTATCTAAAAGATCATGGCAAACGTGACGGAAGCAGTCTTGAGGTCTGGGCAAAAGAAATATTGGGGAATGAAAAACCGGAATCCGAGACCAGCACCATTACTCTAGTTTGCATGCCACGGATCTTTGGTTATGGGTTTAATCCTGTAAGTTTTTGGCTTTGTCGAGATTCTCAAGATCAACTTAGAGCTGTAATATCCGAAGTAAATAATACTTTTGGTGAAACTCACACATACTTATGTTCTCACAAAGACCGGAGACCCATTGAAGAAAGTGATTGGTTAGAAGCAAACAAGGTCTTTCATGTATCTCCTTTTCTAGAACGCAATGGGAATTACAAATTTAACTTCATAGATAACGACGAATACTTAAGCTTCACAATAGATTATTACGATGCGGACGGTTCCTTGAGACTAGCGACTAACTTAACGGGCTCTCTAAGCGAATTAAATAAAACAACGTTGAGATCGACGTTTTTAAAACGCCCTTTTCTAACTTTCAAAGTTATTGCTCTTATCCACTATCAAGCCTTAAAACTACTTGTTAAAGGCTTTAAGCATATTTCGAAACCGAGACAACTGGGTAGAAAAAACAGCAGAACCAACTAACCGACTTTTAGGCCTAACTTGCACCAAAAAACGCTTGAACTTTAGGATGTTCCTAAGCCAAGTTTATGATACTTCTGATTATGAGGATTAACGCCTATGGGACCATTAAAAGGAATTCGTGTTGTGGAGTTCGCCGGCATCGGCCCGGGACCGTTCGCGGCGATGATGTTGGCAGATATGGGTGCTGACGTGATCCGGATCGATCGAATTCCTGCCAAGAGACGTGACGGAAGTAGGCCCTCAGGGGATCTGTTAAATCGAGGCCGGAGAAGTATAGCGTTGGATCTAAAAAGTTCTGAAGGCATTCAGGCTGCTCTTCGTCTTATTGGCAAGAGTGACGTTCTTTTGGAGGGATTTCGACCGGGTGTCATGGAACGGCTTGGGTTAGGTCCTGATGTTTGCATGGCAAGGAACAAAACCTTGATTTATGGGAGAATGACAGGCTGGGGACAGGAAGGGCCTATCGCTCATGCTGCTGGGCACGATATTAACTACATCGCTCTTTCTGGGGTTCTAAATTACCTCGGGCGCGAAGGCGATGCGCCAGTCCCTCCCTTAAATTTGATTGGAGATTTTGGTGGCGGTGGAATGCTTCTCGCCTTTGGCATAACCACGGCTTTGGTTGAAAGGTCCAGCTCTGGTAAGGGGCAAGTTGTTGATGCGGCAATGACAGATGGATCAGCAATCTTAGCAACAATGGTACATTCTCTTCAGCAAGGGAAGCGGTGGAGTGAGAAACGCGGAACAAATGCATTAGATACAGGATCTCATTTCTATAACGTTTACGAAACTAAGGATCAAAAATTTATTTCGATTGGATCTATAGAGCCACAGTTTTATGCTGAGTTGCTCGAGAAAACTGAAATATCTCCTGAAGAATTACCCGATCAAAATGATGTTAAAGAGTGGCCTAAACTAAAAAAGAAGCTTCAGGGTATATTTGCTAAGAAAACCCGAGACGAATGGTGCGAGATAATGGAAGGAAGTGATATATGCTTCGCTCCAGTCCTAACTTCTGAGGAGGCGTACGTACATCCTCAAAATGTCCATCGAGAAACTTTTGTTTCACATTTCGGAAAAATGCAACCCGCTCCAGCACCCCGGTTTAGCCGTACAGAACCATCACTAGATCTCCCTCCTCCCCACCCAGGTCAACATACAGAAAATACTCTCTCTGATTGGGGCTTCTCTGATGAAGAAATAAAAAATCTTCGAGAGAGCAATACGATTTTTTAGGAGTTCAATTCTAAATGACTATTCAACTTCGCCAAATCTGCCTTGTCGCTCACAACCTTGATTCTTCAGTAAAAAATCTCACTGATATTCTCGGAATTAACTCTTGCTATGTAGATCCCGAGGTAGAAATGTTTGGTCTAGAGAACAACTTAATGTCTATAGGTAGAAATTTTCTCGAAGTTGTATCGCCAATCAAAGAAAATACAGCGGGAGGACGCTATCTCGAGAGGCGATCCGGTGATGGTGGCTACATGGTAATCACTCAAGCAGATACTTTTGAAAACCAGCGCGCTATCCGCCAGAAAGCAGTTGACTTAGGTATAAGGATTGCTCACGAATCTGAACAAGACGGATGGAATATTTGTCAACTCCATCCAGCAGACCTTAAGGCAGCGTTTTTAGAAATCGAATACGATAAATTTGAAGATTTTCAAGGCAACTGGATGCCTGCAAACGGATTAGAGTGGAAAGATAAAATCAAACAAGATGTCACAGTCGACTACCTAGGCGTAGAACTGCAAAGCTATGATCCTCTAGGTCTCGCAAAACTTTGGGGTTCAATTACTGACCTTGATGTAGTAGAAACGACAAACGAGATATATATCGAGCTGAACAATGTAAAAATAAGATTCGTTGAAGTTAATGATGGAAGAGGTCCGGGATTAGGAGGGTTGGATATCTTGGTCGCCGACCGTGACTATATACTAGAAAAAGCTCGGGAGCGAAATTGTGATTTCTCGGAGGACCGTGTCGATATCTGCGGAACTCGGTTCTATCTCCACGACAAGTAAAACTTATGCAATTCCTCCTTTGTCGGAGGGAGATTCTACAAGATGATCGGTGCAGTTTATCCGAAGAAATTCCCAAGGAGGTCCCATTACTTCAGTTACTGACGTATTTGCCCAAGGCTCATCAATTATGTTTTTTCCAGAATTGAAATGGTTGTTCGTTAGGGCTTTGCAAACGAGACCATGGGTTACAACTACTAGTCGTCCTTCCAAGCTCCCTGCAACGTTACAAATATAGTCAAATGCGGATTCTACACGCACATCGAAGTCGGCCCAGCTTTCTCCTCCAGGGGGGATTCGGTCAGGATCAAATGGATCGAAATCTAGCTCTGCATAGGGTGTCCCACGCCAATCGCCGAAATTTCTTTCCCTGAGAAGTGGTGACTTCCTAACAGGTACACCAGTTAATTTTACGATTTGAGAAGTAGTATCTAAAGCTCGCTGATAATCACTTGTCAAAATGAGCGTTGGCGACAAGTTCTCCAAATGCTCGGCTAGGCGACGCGCCTGGGCTTTACCGACATCTGAAAGCGGGACGTCCGGGGTCTGAATAACCCTGGTCGCATTAAATTCTGTCTCGCCATGGCGGATAATAAGAAAATGACTTGTCATAAGATTTCTTTCGCCAGAACGAAGTCATTCTTCGCAGAAAGTTCAATAATTTTTGGATTGTCGTCATTATGGCGCCATTGGAGGCGAACACATTCATTAGCGTGCTCCTCTACAAGTACCAGCGGATGCCCTAAAACCTTCCACCAAGGTTCTTCTTCATCCCACACATTCAGACTTGTCGGTTCAGGCTCTCTTGTAGAAACTTCAAAGCTCAAGCGGGAGCCCTCTGCACGTGGTTCAACTATTCCTATGTCAAAAGTTAACCGTAGACGCCTACTACGGTTGGCGTGAGCTTTCCCAGAACATCTTAAGAGGATTCCGCGATTTAAAGCAACCGCTTCCAGAAGTGGTAGGCTATCCAATTGAGTTCCTCCTGCCCTAAGCTGAAAAGGTTCGAGCTAAGCGTCTTCGTTGCCCAGCTCTGCTACAGATGCTAGGTCTAAACTTCTCGGCTCTGGAAATCCTTTTAAACTGAGAAATTCTCGGCGAGCTGGCAAATTCTGATCCAGTAATGTACAGAACCTGGACATAAGAAGCATTTCTAGCAAACTCAGGAAACTATGGAAGAACTGGTTGCTTTCCCTACGGGTTTGTAGATAAAGAGTCCTATGTACGTTTCATTACACTTATGCGAAATACCTACTTATCTTCAGGCCCCGCGAGATATTCCGCGGAAACTGAGAGAAGATCTATTGGAGTGGCCGTGAGTAACCGAAAACTAAATTTTAGTGCAGGCCCAGCTATCCTACCGGAGGAGGTTCTCGAAGAAGCGAGCCACGCCATACTTGATCTTTCACAAACTGGGATTGGTCTCTTAGAACATAGCCATCGAGGAGACTCTTTCGGCCACATCATTGAGTCTGCTGTTAGAGGATGTCGATCGATAGCCAAAATTCCAGACAATTTTCACGTTCTTTTCCTCCAAGGAGGGGCAACTCTCCAATTCGCCATGGTCGCTGCGAATTTACTTCGAGAAGAAGGAGTCGCGGATTACCTCGAAACTGGCAGTTGGTCTAAAAAAGCCGTAGCGGAAGCTAGGATCTACGGCCGCATTCATATCTCAGGGAGTTCAAGCGATTCTAACTTCGATCGGATTCCACCTCAGAACTCGTTACGACCTAGCAGCAATCCAGACTACGTTCATTACACTTCAAATAATACGATTTTCGGTACCCAGTGGAAGGAGGAGCCTCCTTGTCCCCCCAACGTACCTCTCGTATGTGACGCCTCAAGTGATATTTTCTCTCGAAAGCTTAATATAGAAAAATACGGCCTCATATATGCCGGTGCACAAAAGAACCTAGGTCCCGCGGGAGTTACCCTAGTCATCATACGAGATGATCTCATCTCCCGAGTTGATCGGCCTCTTCCGAAGATGCTTCGCTATTCAACTTTTGCCGAAACAAACTCTCTTTATAACACCCCACCGGTATTTGGGATATTTATGATGGATCGAGTTTTTCAATGGATTTTAAGGGAGGGAGGTCTCGATGCCATCGAAACACGAAACAACAAAAAAGCTCAAGTGATTTACGATGTGATCGATGAAAGTCATTTTTACCAGGGCACCGCTCAAGTTGATAGCCGATCGGTTATGAATATAACCTTCAAAACGTCTACCCCTGAATTGGATAAACTTTTCCTTTTCGAAGCTGAAAGAAATGGCTTTCATAACCTTAAAGGGCACCGATCTGTTGGTGGAATGCGGGCAAGTATTTACAACGCATTCCCAGAAAATGGTTGCAAAGAGCTAGCAAAATTTATGCAAGAATTTTCTGCGAAGCGCGGTTAATGTGTCAGTCGAGTTTCCCAATGACTATAAATTAGTCTCTAATAATGCTGATCTTTTAAAACGGGTTACTTCCTCAAGATATGCTCAAGATGGAAATGAAATTTTCGATCAATTTCTCGACTGGGTAAAAACAACCGGCATAGAACCCTACCCAGCCCAGGAAGAGGCGTTACTGCAACTAATCAGTGGAAATCATGTCGTTCTTGAAACACCTACGGGGTCGGGTAAATCACTTGTAGCCTTGGGATTGCATTTCAAAGCAATGTGCGAAGGAAGACGGTCATTTTATACCGCTCCTATTAAAGCATTAGTGAGCGAAAAATTTTTTTCTTTATGTGAACTCTTTGGGGAAGAAAATGTTGGAATGCTTACGGGAGATGCAAGCATTAACTGGTCCGCTCCTATTATCTGCTGTACTGCGGAAGTACTTTCGAATATGTCTCTACGCCAAGGTGAGCATACGGATGCTGATTATGTAGTAATGGACGAGTTCCATTACTACGGAGACCGCGATAGAGGCATCGCGTGGGAGCTGCCCCTCTTACTTCTCCCAAAAAGTCAATTCCTGCTCATGTCTGCCACTCTTGGAAACACTGCTTCCATAGAAGAGAGACTTCAAAGCGATTCTAAAAGAGATGTGCGACATATCTGGTCGGATATACGCCCGGTACCTCTCGATTTTGCATACAGCAAGACACCTTTACGCCAGACTGTAGAAGATTTATGTCACGATCGACGCTCACCTATATACGTCGTCAGTTTTACTCAGCGTGACTGCGCAAGATTTGCACGCGCATTAACAAGCGCCAAACTTATCGGGAAAGAAGAAAAACAGATCTTAAAAGATACCTTGAAGGTCGCGACTTTCGACACTCCTTATGGAAAGCACATCAAAAAATTCTTATCAAATGGCATTGGACTCCACCACGCAGGACTA
>DKAI01000126.1 GCA_002450755.1 Deltaproteobacteria bacterium UBA6930 | reverse complement strand
CCTCTAGGATCAATCTCGAGAGCTTCGCGAAGCGCCTTTGCAAATCCCTTGAAAATTGCCTCTGCTACGTGATGAGGACTCTTCCCGTAAACAAGTCCTACATGCAGATCTAGTCCAGCGTGCTGGGCCAACGCTCCTAAAAAATCCTCAATAAGACTCACATCAAATCCGCCAACTCGAGTGTTCTCCAAATCTACTTTGTAAACCAAGAAAGGTCTGTTAGACACATCCAATGCGATATCAACTCGAGCGTCTGCCATTGGCAGAACAAAAAATCCGTATCGTCGAATACTTTCGGAACTATCTAATGACTGTCTGATTGCTTGACCTAAAACAATTCCAACATCCTCGATAGTATGATGAAGATCTACTTCCAGATCCCCACTTGCTTTGATCGTTAAATCAAAAAGCCCGTGTTTCGAGAATGATTCGAGCATATGATTAAAGAACGGAATTCCGGTCTCAATCTCGTATATTCCAGTCCCCTCAATTTCGAATGATATTTCGATATCTGTCTCTCGAGTTTTCCGTTTGATAATTGAACTTCGTTCACTCATCGCTTGCCTCTATACTTCTCTTCGTTTTCATGCCGCCTAACTCCTGGTCCGCCCCTTCAAGACGAATCATGACAGATGCACCGTGACCGGGTAACCCTTCGAGGTTCGAAAGACGAATTACATCTTGTCCTAAGTTTCGCAACGTTTGAGGCTGAAATCCAACAAAGCTCGTGCGCTTCACAAAATCTTCGACACCAAGAGGGGAAAAGAACCGCGCAGTACCTCCAGTTGGTAGGACATGATTTGGCCCCGCTAGGTAATCTCCTATCGCAACCGGTGAGTAATGCCCCAAGAAAACAGTACCCGCGTTTTCAACAGACTCAAGCAGACTTTCCGGTTTCTCAACTGCTAATACAAGATGTTCCGCTGCATATTCATTTGCCAATTTTACGGAGTGGCTTACATCTCTGGAGATTATAGTCGCGCTTCTCCCTGCCAGAGCTTTTTTGGCAATATCTTGGCGCCGAAAATCTCTTAGCTGGTTCTGAAGCTCTTTTTCAACTTGAGTAGCTAGACTTGCATCGTGCGTTACTAAAACGGCACAGGCAAGTTCGTCATGCTCAGCCTGGGACAAGAGATCAGCAGCTATCCAAGAAGGTCTTGCAGTATGGTCTGCGACAACAAGAACTTCCGTTGGCCCTGCCTCACTATCAATACCTACTTCACCAAAGACAAGTTTTTTTGCAGCCTGGACATACACGTTACCAGGGCCAACGATCTTATCTACTTTAGGAATGGTTTCGGTACCAAATGCAAGTGCGGCAATCGCCTGCGCTCCTCCTGCCTTAAAGACCTTATTGACTCCCGAAATTTTTGCTGCATGCAAGACGTCAGGCCGTATAGTCCCATCTCGTTGTGGTGGTGTTGTCATAAATATCTCTGGCACTCTTGCAACCGCGGCAGGGATTGCATTCATGAGGACACTAGACGGATAACTGGCCTTACCACCCGGAACATACAAACCTACTCGCTGCATCGGACGGGATCTCTGACCAAGAAGGCTTCCGTCACTTTCACGAGACTCCCAGTTACTTCCCGCATGATGTTCGTGAAATTCCTTTATTCGCTGGCAGGCCTTTTCGAGTGCCTGACGATCTAATAAATCAACGAGGGAAGAAGCAGATGCCCATTCGTCTTCAGATACCTCAAGAACATCGGTCGCAATACCATCATAAGTTTCCGTAAATTCTCGAACCGCAGAATCTCCCCTGTCTCTTACTTGAGCAACTATTTCCTCTACAGAACGATTAATCTTGTCGTCAAAAGCAAATCGACGTGAGCAGAGACTCGAGAATGCTGCATCGTGACTAGAGGACGTAGCGTCAATTCGAGTCAGGAGTGATTTTCCTTGCTTAGATGTCATATCTAATCACTCCTTACTTTACGGCTCGATATCACACGACGACGACCCGCTAAATCTTTATGGAACTCAAGTTTTTCAAAACCTTCATCAGCTAACCAAACAGCCACTTGCTCTGCTTGACCCTCACCCAGCTCAAGAGCTAAGCACCCACCAACTTTTAAATAGTCCTTAGCATTGCTTACAATATTCTCAAGAATTTCTGTTCCTTGCTCTCCAGCCAAAAGGGCAATTTTCGGTTCATGTGCGATCTCTGGAGCAAGTATCTTCAGATCGGCAGAATTTAAGTAGGGGGGATTTGTAACAATAAGATCGAATTGCTTCTGAGAAACTGCTTCCAACCCATCGCTTTCGACGAATCGTATTCGATCCCGAAGATTGTGACGGATCGAATTCTCTTCAGCTACTGCTAGTGCAGCTCCTGATATATCTGTTGCAGTGATTTGAACGTTCGACCTCTCGTTTGCAATGGCCACAGCAAGAGCACCACTTCCCGTACCGATATCTAAAACTTCAGCTTGAGAATCCAAAGATTCTAAATACTCCAAAGCTACTGATACTAATACCTCAGTATCGGGGCGAGGAATTAAGACATCGGATGTAATCTTGAATTTCAAGGACCAGAATTCTTTTTCTCCTATTAGCTGCGCAACAGGTATGCGCTCGGTCACTCTTTTACTTACTAACTGTCTGAACTCCGTTCTCTCTTTTTCTTGAATAGGCTTATCGAAATTTAGATAAAGAGAAATTCTCTCTACGTTCAAAGAATGAGCTAGCAAACATTCGGCATCGAGCCTGGGAGTATCGATACAGTTGTCTTGAAAGTACTTTGTCGTCCAATCGAGCAAATCGAGGATAGTCCAGTTTTTCGTCATATTGAATCCTCAACAACGCGCGACTGCTCCTGCTCATTTAGCTTTAGAGAGACGGTCTCAAAAAGTTCTTCGAGGTCCCCCTCTAGAATTTGTTCTAATCGATGTAGAGTGATGCCTGCTCGATGATCTGTGACTCTAGATTGCGGAAAATTATAAGTTCGTATTTTTTCACTTCTATCCCCGCTCCCAACTTGTAACTTGCGAGCGTCCGAACGTTCCAACGCAAGACGCTCATGTTCTGCCTCCAGTAATCGTGCACGCAGAACTTTCATTGCCCTCGCCTTATTCTTGTGTTGAGACTTTTCATCCTGACATGTCACAACGACACCGGTGGGTTCATGAGTAATCCGAACAGCAGAATCTGTGGTGTTTACACTTTGCCCACCGGGGCCAGATGAGCGAAATACATCAATTCGCAGATCGGAAGGATTTATATTGATGTCTACGTCTTTCGCTTCAGGCATAACAGCAACGGTAACGGTCGAAGTATGAATTCGTCCCTGTGATTCGGTGGTAGGGACTCGTTGAACCCTATGCACTCCTCTTTCGAACTTAAGTGTGCCAAAAGCACCCGCTCCTGAAAAAGAAATTATGACTTCTTTATAACCACCCCCCGTACTTTCAGAGGACGAAAGCAATTCCACAGTCCATCCCCTAGTCTCTGCAAATCGCGTATACATTCGGAATAGATCGGAAGCAAAAAGGGCTGCCTCATCCCCCCCTGCACCAGCCCGGACTTCTAAAATTGCGTTACGACTATCATTGGGGTCTCGAGGAACGAGTAAAGTGCGAATTTCTTCTTCGACTAGAGCCAATTCTGTTTCTAATTCCTGAACCTCGAGTACGGCCAGCTCAGCCAGTTCTCGATCGTCCTCATTACTTAATGAACGAGCATCCTCAATACCATTTAAAATTTTAAAAAATCTATCCGACGCGTCAGCTAGAGGTCTTGCCTCACCAAGTTGCCTCGCAAGAGATCCTATATCACTTCCTGGCTCAGGATTAGCCAGTTTCTGTTCGATCTCTCGAACAGCCTTCTGCGCCTCCCGAAGTTTTTCGGTCCAATCCGCCATACTTTGATCGCTAAGAATTCCTACCTAAGTTCTGTACCTATCAGAAACCTTCACTGTAGCCTGCGTGGTTCTTATTGATAGGTTTTATCAACTCTGATTTTCCGATGTAGTGCTTGGCATGCTTGATTAACGGTCGCCAATCAACCGGCTACCCGCAAGCCGCGTCTCCTATTGCTAAGAATTCATCGAAGCAAGGAATTCTTCGTTAGATTCAGTTGCCTTAACCTTTTCCAATAAAAATTCCATGGAGTCGACTGGGTTTAACGGCGACAGGACCTTACGAAGAACGTACATACGATTCAGGGTCGCCTCGGTCATTAGCAGTTCCTCACGGCGGGTGGCCGACTTATTAATATCCATAGCTGGGTAGGTACGCCGATCAGCCAATTTTCGGTCCAGAACTAGCTCTGCATTTCCAGTTCCTTTAAATTCTTCGAATATAACTTCATCCATTCGCGATCCAGTATCAATCAGTGCAGTACCAATAATCGTAAGACTGCCACCCTCTTCGACGTTCCGAGCGGCGCCAAAGAAACGCTTAGGCTTATGGAGAGCGTTAGAATCAACTCCACCGGAAAGAATCTTTCCCGAATGAGGTACTACCGTGTTGTGAGCCCGCGCTAAACGAGTAATTGAGTCAAGAAGTATGACTACGTCCCGCCCATGCTCAACAAGCCTCTTGGCCTTTTCTATAACCATATCGGCAACTTGAACGTGCCTAGTCGGTTGTTCATCAAACGTGGAAGAAACCACTTCTGCGGCAACATTACGTTGCATATCAGTAACTTCCTCAGGTCGCTCATCAATTAGTAGTACGATCAAATACGATTCGGGATGATTCTCAATTATAGCGTTTGCGATGTCCTTAAGGATCATCGTCTTTCCCGCTTTAGGAGGAGACGTAATTAGAGCTCTCTGGCCTTTGCCTATGGGCGAGACGAGATCGATTATTCGAGTAGTCAGTCCACCCGATTTTGCCTCCAAATTAAATTTATCTTCAGGATAAAGAGGCGTAAGATTATCAAAGAGAATTTTTTGACGTGCCTTTGCAGGCTCTTCGAAGTTAATTGATTCGACTTTTAAAAGAGCGAAGTAACGCTCACCTTCTTTAGGGGGACGAATCTGTCCCCGTACAGTGTCGCCAGTTCTTAAATTGAACCGGCGAATTTGAGAAGGTGAAACGTACAAATCGTCGGGACCATTTAAATAATTTTGGTCGGGTGCGCGCAAGAAGCCAAATCCGTCCGGAAGGCGTTCCAGGACTCCTTCCGCAAAAACTTTTCCATCGTTTTCAGTTTCGGCCTTAAGAATGGCAAAAAGCAAATCCTGCTTGAGTCTTCCTGCTGCCTCTTCGATTCCCAAGGCTTCAGCCATTTCTGTAAGCTCGTGAACGCTTTTCGCCTTCAGATCTTTCACATATAGTCGTTCACTTGGATCCTCATCAGCGCTCTCGATATAAATCTCGTCCTCAGTAAACGGCTCATCATTCCGTGGGAAATCTCTTTCCCTGCTCTTGCGTGAATTGCCGTTACTCCTCCTACTTCTTCCGCGACCACGGCGATTACCGCCGCGACCCGCAGATGAACTGGAAGATTCAGTAGGACGTGTGCTGCTCAAAGAAAAACTCCATTTGTAATTGACTTGGTCTCATCCGTATTCCGCCTTTTAAACAGATCTGCAAACCTGCAAAGGAAGTAGTGCACCGACGGGGCTTCTAGATACATTCAGTTGGATCTCATAAATTTAGCGGTTTCTGGGTTGAGCTTCGTTTCCTGCTTTATTTGCGGACTCGGTCAAACCGAGTCCCACCACGCTTTCCAAGCGGGGTTTTCGTGTCTTTTTGGCTGAGTCCGCCGGCGAAGGGCGTCGACGGGAACTAGGTCAACCAAAACTTATGGTCCTACTCGGGCGGTGTCAAGCTGCTACACATTTAGCCTTGACCCAATGCGTCATTCTTCCAGCCTTTTCTCCGTCACGTCGAAACGAATGAAACCGGTCCTCTTGACACTTAGTGCAAGAGTCTCGAAGCCGAGACTGGCGAGCTGGCGAAATCAATCCACGAGCAAGAGATAAAGTCGCTAAACTACCTAAATCTAGATGGAAATGTCCCGTTCGAGAGGGCTCGAGGGCCTCGTTCAAGCCATTTCCAAACCGGGGTAACAGGGCGTCAACCACAGGCTGATCTATTTCATAACAGCAAGGTCCTACATGCGGTCCTATCAATGAGTACACCGCCTTATTTGACGCAATGAGTCTCATAGACTTTAAAGTCTCATCCACAATACCCGATGAAAAGCCACGCCAGCCCGCGTGAATAACGCCAACAGCAGAGCCATCCTCGGAGGCAAGCAGAATCGGAACACAATCTGCAGTGACGATACCGATAGCGCGTTTCGGATCAGTCGTTGTAACTCCATCGGCCACGGTTCCATCCTTCGGAGGCAAATCTTCGCGACCCCAGGATGCGACAAACGAGCTGTGGACCTGTCGTGGAAGAAATATATTGGAGGGCGGGACCGTCAGCTTTGTACCAAATCCATGTTCAATACCCAGGTTAGAAAAAAGTGGATGGGTTAG
>DKAI01000175.1:37121-46146 GCA_002450755.1 Deltaproteobacteria bacterium UBA6930 | reverse complement strand
TCGAGGCTGATTCCGATCCTTTTAGGAATATTTTTTTTGTCGAGGTCGCCACCGTGAGCCTCTCCGTCAACGACGTTGTCGCCGGATAAGTTTCGTGTTGTTTCGTTGCGTAGGATTACGAGCATTTCGGTAGAGTTTTCTAAAGCAAATGGAAATTCATGCCAGGTGCCAATGTGCATACAAAGGCCAGTATTCCCTGGAAATCGGAATGCTCTTACGCTTTCTATTTCGGGAAGATCTCCTGAGGTTGGTGCGCCTAGCACCACCATGTAGGGCTTTCCTCCTAGAGGTACAAATGTCTGAGTATGTTTAAAGTGTCGTTCAAGATAGGTGACCTCGAGAGGTCTTGGATCAACGGAGGTTAAGGAAAGGCAAGTGTCGTCATCCGATGAAAATTTTATTGGATCGTGTACGCGCACGGCTCCTTCGTAGAAGTCGCCAATGTGATTCGACACATCACGGTCAGTTGAAATCAATTGCCCGTAAGGCTCAATCGATTCAGGAGTGGCCAAAGTGGCTTGTAGCTTTTTCGTTTGAATTGTCATTAGGTACCGTCGTTCACTGCTTTTCGAGCTTCTTGGCGGATGTAGTGAAAGAGTTCTTGTATTTGTGTCTCCGAATATCTTGGGAAGTAAGGCATTCCAAGACTTTGGCGTCCGTTGACTACTTCGTTCTTAAATATTGTGTAATCCCTTGTTGTTGGCGCGGCCCTGAGGTCCGGTCCCATACCCCCTGAAACTGCGGCTGGCCCGTGACACCAAAGACATGTTTGAGCATATTGGCTCGCCCCTGCCTTGGCTAAAGTAGTATCTATTTCGAGATCCGGAACATCTACAGGTTTGGGAAAAAACGGATCTGGAGATTTTGGAATCGGGAGGTCTGCATCCAACGCAAAGGTAAATAGCCGCCGTGGATGGATCTTATACGCCCAACCATGCTGGCCGGCGAGTGTTCCCAAATTAAGACCACCGCCCCCCCAGCCAACAAGCAGAGAAATGTGCTGTTTTCCATCTATCGTATACGTTACAGGAGGCGCAGAGATACCAGACCCGAGGTTGCGTTTCCAAAGGTCCTTACCTGTTTTAGCATGATAAGCGATAAAATCTCCGCTAGCAGTTCCCTGGAAGACGAGGTCCCCTGCAGTTGTCATGGTGCCCGGGTTCCAGTTGTTCGGAAGGGCTCTTTCCCAAACTTTCTTTTTAGCCACGGGATCCCAAGCTAAAAGCGCACCTGTTCCGTAATCCGGCGGTACATCCTCGACTCCAAACGCTACACCGGCATCGAGATTGAACTTCGGGGAACGCCATCCTTTGAGGTCTACACCCTCGTCAGTGAATAAAGATGGCATTTCAATTGTAGGTATATAGGCGAGGCCTGTTAATGGGTTGAAGGACATTGCATGCCAGCTATGTACTCCGAACACGCTTGGCCAGATCAACTCTCGACCGTCTTCGTATCGAGAACCCTCGATTTCAACCGGTCGGCCAGTTTTCATGTCGATATGACTGGCCCAGGTTACTTTTCCAATTTTTTCAGCTGAGAGGAGTTCGCCATCGTGTCGATCGATTACATAAAAGAAACCATTTTTTGGCGCATGAAGTAGAACTTTTCTCGGCTCCCCACCAATCTCCAAGTCAGCTAAAACAATGTCCATGTTGGAATTGTAGTCCCAAGTCTCACCAGGAACGGTTTGATAGTGCCACTTGTAATTGCCAGTTTTGGAGTCTATGGCTATTAGCGAACAAAGAAAGAGATTATCTCCACCACCAGGACTTCGAATTTTTTGATTCCAGGGTGAGCCGTTTCCAGTTCCTATTATAACCTGATCGAACTCGGGATCATAAGTGATGCCATGCCAGACATTCCCGCCACCTCCGAAGGTCCACCAATCTCCAGTCCATGTCTTAGCTGCCATTTCCATGGCCTCATTTTCGAAACCATCTGCAGGGTTTCCGGGTACAACGTAAAACTTCCATGCCTCTTTACCAGTCGCGATGTCGTAAGCAACGACGTAGCCCCTAGCGGCTTCCTGTTCAGTACCGCCATTACCAACAATGACTTTTCCGTCGAACACCTTAGGAGCGCCGGAAATGTAGTACGCTTTACCTTCGGGAATCGTGTTGACTTCCCATTGCTTCGTTCCTGTCGCAGCATCTAGCGAAATGAGTCGGCCGTCTACAGTGGCGATTATGACCCTGTCTTCCCAAATAGCGAGTCCTCGGCTGCTATCCCAGTAAATGCGGAGACGCTCACCAGCAATCTCACGGACCTTCGGGTCGAACGTCCAAATCACTTCTCCCGTTTTCGCGTTTACAGCGCGGGTGTGTGAATAACTTCCGGTGAAAAACATCACTCCATCAACGACCAATGGCGTTGAAAGCAGGCTCCTGTCGGTCGGTAGATCAAGGACCCATTGCAGTCCAAGGCGACCTACGTTGTCGGAGTTCACTTCCGTGAGAGGGCTGAATCGCTTTTCGCTATAAGTTTTGCCGAATCCTAACCAGTTCTTTCCGTCCGATTCATCGGAAAGTGAATCATTGTTGACGACCGTACTCGAGTAAGCACTGGGCGCCATGAGTAAAAATATGAGAATCAGGATCGATTGTCGAAAATTCATTTATCCTCCGAATATTGAACGAAATTCGTATCTGCTTACTTGTTTTTAATAAAATTATTGAACTACTTTCCGTGAGGTTAGCCAAGGGTCCATCTCCGGAATCTGGGCTTCAAGTTTCGCTTTATTTAGTGTCTTTTCCGATTTCGCCAAAACGGTTTTCAAAGAGGGTAGGCGCTTGGGTTTTAATTTTAGCATTGTCGGTCCAATAGCGCTTAGCCCAGATACCATCGTACGCTTCATCGTCTGTTGGCATTCGCCAGGAGCGCACCTCTGCACTTTCTAATGTGACCGAGCAAAGAGCTCGTGGCTGATCATCTGTACCGCTAACGTAAGAGCCAGCGTCTTCCGCTGGTAGGTACCGTTCGGCGATTCGTAAATAGCGATCTCGCCATTCATCGTCATTTCCGACCTCATGATCCAGATTTGCTCTACCTCGAACGACGACTTTTCTGTACGGTAGATCTGTTTCGTCGATACTTAGAGCAACTCGACTATCTCCTCGAATATGTCTTAGCCATTCGGAATGTTGTCTTGGAGTGAACCAGATTCGTCCTTCTTCATGGACGAACCAAATGGGTGTAACCAGTGGCGAACCGTCAGTATCAATCGTCGCAATATTCATAATCATGCCCTGCTCGGACAAGAATTCACTTTGTTCTGCATCTGTCATTTTTGGCATGGATTCTCCCGCTTAGATGATTATTATCGGATTATAGGCCCCTTGATAGCCTTCAAGCCAAGATCTTTTCCAGTAAGTTACTCCTCTTCTCTTTTGGTTGGGGTGATGTCTATCGTCTCACTCTCTTCGAACCGAGAATTGTTGTGAAACATGACATTTTGTCTCGTTTTGTTGTTCCGAAGACGAAGTTCTAGGCGTTCTACAAGCCGCCGGCGAATCCGGGGCATTAAAAAAAAGAATCCAGCCAGATCTGTCAATATCCCAGGGGTAAGGAGGAAGGCGCCTGCTACTAAAATGATTGCGGCCTCCAGGAGGCCTGCTTTAGGAATTCGGCCTGCTTCGAGCTCTCTTCGGGCCTGTCGAATTAGATTCCAACCCTGCTGTCGAGCCAGTGCGCCACCTACAATTCCAGTAGCGATGATAAGGAATATCGTCCCGGCAATTCCAACGAACCTTGCGAAATAGAGCAGCAGCCAGAGCTCGAGTGCAGGAACTATGACAAAAAAGGCTAGGAGCTTGGCCATTTACCTACTGCGTCTTAATCGTGGCACTTAGTTGGAACTCGATTTAATTGGAGAACTACTCAGCTTTCCCGGTTTCAAAAACTTCGGGTTCTTCTGCAGTAGTCTGTTCCGTGAAGGCGTCCATCGATCCTGGCCAGTTTGTTACGAACCGACGTGAGGGTCCTCTTCGATAGTAATAGTCGTGTCCACATTCGGCTTGCCAAACGTCGATGTTTTGAATTTGATCCTGGATTCTATCGTTATAGTTATCCATTACATCCTTGCGAACGTCTATCCAAGCAAGGTCGTCATCCTTCATGCGTTCAATTTGTCTTGAAACGTAATCGCATTGCCTTTCGAGCATGAACAAAATACTCCCTTGGTTAGTATTTGGTCCGTAAAGCATGAAAAGGTTTGGAAAGCCGGAAGTTGTCATGCCGAGATAAGCTTGAGGGCCGTCGGTCCAAGCTTCGTTTAGATCCATGCCCTTACGACCCTTGACCTCTAGAGAATTAAGATATGTGGTCGTTTCAAATCCCGTCGAATAGATGATGACGTCGCAATTTCGGCTTTCGTCTCCTTCCACGGTCTCAACTCCGGTTGCGGTTATTTTCTGAATCTTATCAGTTAACAGTTCAACATTATCCCTGTTGTAAATGGGGTAATAAACATCTGAAAACAACGGTCTTCTGCACCCAAACGGATGTCCAGGGGTTAGTTTCCTTCGGACTTCCTCGTCTTCGACAACCGATAAGCGTTCAAGCCCAGTCTTTTCGATTTCCGATAAGACCTTCTTGTCCGTAAAAGTACACAAGGAGTTCCAGACGTCATAGATTTCGTCTCGACTGTGTTTCACTGCTACGGGGTTTTCTCGAAAATAATTGAGTTGTTCTTCTGTATAAGGAGTGTTTTCCTTGGGAACAACCCAATTGGCCGTCCTTTGGTAGACATAAAGTTCTCGCGCTAATGGCGCAATTTTGGGGAGGAATTGAATAGCACTTGCTGCTATTCCGATAACACCCACGGTTTTATCTCTAAGGTCGTAGTCCTGGTTCCACCTCGAAGAGTGCCAGTAGGTACCTTGGAAGTCTTGAATCCCCGGAATATCCGGCCATACAAAACGGTTGAACATTCCTATCGCGCTTACAACGATATGAGAATCTATAACGTCTCCGGTCTTTGTGGTTACTGTCCATCGAGCGTCTTCGTCCCGCCAAACTAACGATTCCACTTCAGTGTCGTGTTGTATGTGGGAGCGGATATCATACTTATCCGCGATATCGTTTAGATAGGTGAGTATCTCTTCCTGACCGGCAAAAGGTTGTGTCCAGTCATTCTTCTGTTCAAACGAAAACGAATAAAGATGTGATTGAACGTCGCACTCTGCCCCAGGGTACTTGTTCCAGAACCAGGTCCCACCGATACCAGAACCTTTTTCTAAAATTACGAAGTCCTCTATTCCCGCTTTTTTCATCTGTACAGCCATGCATAATCCTGCGGATCCTGCACCTATGATTACGGCCTTCCGTCTGGTATCGCTCATTCTTTACCTCCATCAATCCTGGACAATATACAGCTACCCCTAGGGGTCTAGGCCTGATACTACAAGAATCGAGAGCTTCTTAAAAGGTCCACTTGTCGCCATTAGCGGGCCTCCTGTTAAGATTTGTAGATCATGAAGACTCTAGGAATCGCTCATATCGCTTTTGGTGTCCGAGATATGGATAAATCTTTAGTATTTTATCGAGATCTCTTGGGTTTTAAGGTCGTACGAGACGAAGAACAGCAGGCTGAGGGAACCGTATTGCCTGCGTTATATCGACATATTCATAAAAAAAGGAGGGTAACGACCCTTTATTGGGAGGTAGGAGAAGGAGAGAGTTTTTTGGTTCTTTCCGAACAAAAGGACGGAAAAGTTACGGGTGCACCTATTAAATTAGACGAAATCGGAATCCATCATGTGAGTTTCTGGGTCAAGGACCTCAACCAGCTTTACGGAGAATTGAAGGCTCGAGGAGTACCTTTTTTGGTTACTCCTACTGAAGTGGTAACTCCTGATGGTACGTTCTACACGTCGTTTTTAAGCGATCCCGATGGCATTTTAATCCAGCTTGATCAGCTCCTTTAATCTTTAATTGAATGCGTAGCATGAATTTGGGGCCGACGGTTTGCCCACGGTATTGCTTCCTCAAGTTGAGAGGCGAGCTGAATGAGGGTAGCTTCGTCTCCATAGCGAGCGGTAAAGTGAATCCCAATAGGAAGATTATCCTCTGTCCAAAATAAGGGTAACGAGATCGCGGGCTGACCGGTCGCATTGCTTAGATAAGTATACGGCGAGAACTTCGCGGTTCGCCGTCTAAGCTCAAAAGGATCACCACGATAAGTAAGGGTATTGAGGGCAACTGGGGGTTGGCCCAGAGTTGAGGTTAATGTTAAGTCGTGGTCCACGAAAAATTGACTAAAATCTCGAACTCCTCTTTGGACATCTTGTAGGGCGAGTAGGTATTCGGGAGCAGTTACTTTTCTTCCTCTTTCTGCAAAAGCAAAGACGAAAGGTTCGAGTAAGTCTGGACTAGGGTCACGTCCGAGTCGTCTGCTCCAGTCGTCGACAACCCACGCGACACCTGAAGCGAGGACCGTTGTATATCTCTCCCAGAATTCCATCGCGTTAAACTCGGGGGCATTCTCGACTAGTTCGTGACCTAGAGAACTCAAGAGTTCTACGGTTTCTAAAACAGCACGTTTGCATTCGGGGTCTAACGGATCGCCGAGAGGGGTGACGGTGCTAAAGCCGATTTTGAGAGGTTTTGGTTTAACACCAACCTGTTTAGTAAAAGAGCTTTGAGCTTTGGGCGCATAGTAGGGATCGCCGATCGTATTTTGACTAGTAACATCCAGGAGCGTTGCGGAGTCACGAACGCTTCGAGTGACGGCATGTTCGACTAAGAAACCCGAGATGATATCGCCATAGTGGGGCCCAAGCGAAGAGCGCCCTCTAGAAGGTTTAAGCCCAACTAGCCCGCAACAGGATGCTGGAATCCTTATGGATCCTCCGACGTCGTTTGCGTGTGCCATTGGTACAATTCCAGAAGCTACAGCCGCCGCCGCACCACCACTTGAACCCCCAGGAGTTAGCTTTGGGTTCCACGGGTTAAGGGTTGGACCAAATCGTTTTGGCTCAGTTGTTGTACCGATAGCGAACTCAGGTAAATTTGTTTTCCCAAAAGTGACCAGGCCAGAAGATGAAAATTTTTGGTAGATATAGCTGTCTTGCTCGGGTACGTATCCATCCAGGAAGTCGCTTCCTTCATTGAAAGGAACTCCTTTTATTTCCGCCACAAAATCCTTCATTAAAAAAGGAACTCCCGAAAATACTTCTTCACTCGTGATCCGTTTGGCTCGTTCGATCGCCTGATCGTACATTGTTGTGATTACGGCATTTATTTTCGGATTTAGCGCTTCGCAACGAGCTATTGAATCTTCCAGGAGTTCCAAGGGTGAGATCTCTCTCCCTTTAATTAACTTGGCTAAGGCAGTAGCGTCGTGGTCGTCAATTTCTAAAAACATATTAATTAGTTCCTAGCGTCCTTTGTAAACCGGTTCTCTTTTTTCCATGAACGCCCGGGGGCCTTCGATTGCATCTTCCGTTTTGAAAATCGGAGCTGCGTGTCGTGTCTCTATTCGCATCCCTTCCTCTTCCGTTTGTCCAATACAAAGGCGGACAGATTTTCGTATGGCTTTTACAGCCAGTGGTCCATTGCTGGCGATTTTAGAGGCGAGCTCGAAGGCTTTTTCGAGCAAAAGGTTCTTCGAAACCACGTAGTTAAGAAGGCCCCAATCAAGTGCGTCTTGAGCGGTGATTAAGTCTCCTACGAGCAAAAGCTCCATCGCTCTGGCGTATGGGAGTTGGACAGGAAGACGGACGGTCGAACCGCCCGCTGGGAAAAGTGCACGTTTGACTTCTTGAACGCCAAAAAGAGCATTAGGTACGGAAACTCTAAGGTCCGTTCCTTGTACGAGTTCCAAGCCACCTGCAATAGCATGACCATTGACCGCGGCAATTATTGGTTTTTCAGTATCGAAACTGCGCAGAAGAGAACGATTAATTAGTTTCGGATTTTTCATTACTGCGTTGTCCCAATCGTCTTCTGGAGTTCGTCCTCCAGAAAAAAGTGGAACCAATTTAGCGAGATCTGCGCCAGCGCTGAACGCCTTGTCACCTTCCCCTGTAAGAATGGCAACTCGAATTTCGTCGTTATCTCGAACTTCTTCCCAAATCTTGGCAAGCCTAATTACGACTTCCGGTGAGATAGCGTTACGAGCTTCCGGTCGATTTAGTGTTACAAGTGCAACATTTTTTTGAATTTCGAATTCTACTACGGTCATTTAATGTCTCCTTGGAACGAGGACGATAAGCAATTTTGTTGCAAACGGCCGTTCTTTTCTTCGCAGGTTTAAGGGTCGCGGTGATATGTAATGCCAAGTAGACTATTTGGCCGGAGAATAAATGACTAAAGTTGATCCCGCGCATGTACCCGTAATTATTTCTGTGTCTCAGGAAACGGAGAGAGAGACTCTTGTAAATACTCTCGACTTGGCCGAGAAGGCAGCGAACAAGGTGCTAGAGGGGGCAGGTATAGTCAAAGACACGATTGACCGTTTTACATTAGTGGCTGTCTTGTTTTCTCATTGTCCAAAAGATGCACCTCGAATTCTCGCTCAGAAACTAGGCCTCACCAACGCAGTGGCGGAAAATTCCAGCCACGGTGGCAATGCTCCTCAGTTTCTTGTCAATCGAGCTTGTCAGGACATCTCTAGAGGTTTGATTCGTTCTGCAATGATCGTAGGCGCCGAGACCACCCGTTCGATGCGTTTAGGTGAACCTGGAGTCGATTTTTTGAAAGTGTCAAGCTCGAATCTAGAAATTGAAAAGACTGGGACCACTATAGGACCGACACTGGATGGTATGGTAAGCAATGCTGAGACGAGGGCTGGGGTGACTAAACCTTCAGTTGTTTATCCCATGTTCGAAAATATCTTAGCGAAAAAAGCAGGCAAAGATCATCAACAACAGAGGCAGGTAATTGCTGAGGTGATGTCAAGGTTTACCAAAATCGCAGAAAAGAATCCCTATGCCTGGTTTAAGCGATTCCAGACACCAGAGGAGATTGCAACTGTTACGGAGTCGAATAGGCTAATTGCAGAGCCGTATACCAGGTCAATGAA
>DKAI01000175.1:33078-36745 GCA_002450755.1 Deltaproteobacteria bacterium UBA6930 | reverse complement strand
AAAAAGGCTCGGTTAAGTGATCAGGGAGTATTTCCTTGGAGCGGTGCCGAAACGAAAGAGATTCAATGCTCTGCACGCCCGGATATTGGTTCGTCTCCTGCTATGACACTAGCGGCTAATGCAGCCTTGAGAGAATCTGAGATCTCAATTGATGATGTGGCGCATATTGACTTCTATTCTTGTTTTCCCTCTGCTGTGGAAATAGCGGCGGAAGGGTTGGGCTTGAACCTTTTAGATGAACGAACGTTTACTGTCACAGGAGGACTTCCTTATTTTGGAGGACCTGGGAATAATTATACTACGCACGCTATTGCCTCCATGGTCGATTTGATTCGGGAATCTCATGGTAAAGGGTTTGTAAGCGCGAACGGTGGTTTTATGTCTAAGCATGCAGCTGGAATTTATTCAGGTGAACCAAGAGAGAAAGGTTTCACGCTTGCGGACACAGCCCAAGAGCAGGAAGTCATTTTCAATTCTGCTTTACCCGTAGTACAAAAAGGTGAAGGTGAAGCTGTCGTAGAGGCGACAACTGTTACGTACGACCGTAATGGAAGGCCTGCCCGTGCTCCTATCATTGCGACGCTAGTTGATGGAACTCGCATTGCGGCGCGTGCGAGCATCGAAACTCTCAAGGGAGTTTCTGGTAAGAATTTGATAGGGGAGAAGGTCAAGGTGTTTGGCTCTCCAGTGGAATACGATCTAGTGTGAGTTCCTCGCTCTCTGTTTTGTTGGTATTCGGGAGAAACTTTCATAGGAGAAAATATGCAGATTATGCGATTTCATGAAACACCTAAGGGTGGATCCAAATTTCAAGAGATCGAGGTGTCCTTTTCGAATCCCTTCAAGGACGAATTTGACAATGTATATCATCTTACTAATAGCCTTTCGGTGGAAGATGCTGTCTTAGTCGAATTGCCGGATGGTCTTGATCAAAGCTGGCATAATGCTCCAACAAGGCAACTTGTTTTTGTCCTAGAAGGAAGGATTGAGGTCGAGACTTCGGATGGGTCCAAATGTAGTTGGGGTAAAGGAGATTTGTTCTTCGCGGATGATGTTGCAGGGAAAGGTCATCTGACAAGAGTTATGCACGGATCAACCAAGTTGTTGTTCTTGCGTCTCTCAGATCAATTTAATTTGGAGAAATTTTTAGAAGAGACCGATAAGGGATAGGAGAAACATGATGGAATTGGAAATTTTAGCTTCTGGATATCAATTGGTTGAAGGTCCTAGAGTAGATGCTGAAAACAATCTGTACTTTACGGATGCCTTTGGGGGGAAAGTCTTTCGGCGTTCAAAGGATGGACATATCGAGACGCTTATTTCCAATCGACTAATGGTTGGTGGACTCGCGCTTCATGAAAAAGGCGGGTTCGTTATGTCGGGGCCCACGGTTGAGCATTGGAAAGATGGTTCTTCTCGGTTGCTTTTAGAAAAAGAGGGCATTCAATCGTTCAATGATTTGCATACAGACGAAGTCGGAAGGATCGTGGTTGGTGCTATTCGCAGCGATCTTACTGATTTGAAGGCAAAAAAAATTCCCGGAGAGTGTTATCGCGTGAATTTAGACGGTTCAATCGATGAACTTTATAGAGATGTCGAAGTCAGCAACGGTATAGGTTTTTCTCCCTCGTTTGATACGCTTTATCACGTCGATTCGACTACCAAGGGACTTATCACCCACGACATTGATCACGATGGAACCGTTAAAAACAGACGTCACATCGGTAAGGCTAGCTTCGTTAAGGGAATTCCAGACGGAATGTGTGTAGACGAAGAGGGTAATCTATGGGTCGCCCATGTTGGAGGCAGGCGCGTAGTTAAACTTTCACCAGACGGTGAGGAGTTAGATGAGATCTCTGTCCCCGCAAAAGCCGTTACTAGTTGCGCGTTTGGAGGACCGGATATGACAGATCTGTACATCGTTACAGCGGATAACCTTGATGATGAAAAGAAAGGTGGGACTATTTTTCGGTGCAAGCCTGGAGTCGCAGGCACCGAAACGCGCTTAGCAAAGGTTTAAAGAACCTATGGAAGAGGCTACAGAAGCAAGGGGCGAAGCGAGGTACCCGGGCCCGCGCTCGATTTTGCGTTATCTAAGAATCGAACAACAAAACAATGAAGATGGAACTGTGTGGGCCCGCTTTCCGGCACTGCCTGATTTGCTGGACGAAGGGGGATTCCTTCGACTCGGGGCATTGGCTCCTATGTGCGATCTGGTGGCGGGTTCTCTCGCTTCTGTAGCAGTTGATCCCGATTGGGTAGCTACCTCGGACTTCAAACTTCATTTAGCAAAACCTGTAAAGAGTGGACATGTCGAGGCAGTTTGCCGACCCCTTCGTATTGGTAAAAATATGGTTCTGTCGGAAACGCGGTTAAGAGATGACGAGGGAGATAACGCAGGCTTGGCTGTAGTTACATTTAATCGATTACCTCGGAGAGCAGGACAACCCGCTAACATGGCTCAAAAAACTGGACATATGCGACTAAGGAGTAAAGTGGAGGAACGACGAATTCCGTTTGACGAATACCTCGGCTTAAGGTTTCAAAAAGATGCAGCAGTGATAGAGCTCGATCATCACGAGAGAATTTACAATAGTTTTGGGTCGATTCAGGGCGGTGGAATGGGCTCTCTTTTAGAAAGAGCAGTTTCCTACGCTGGTTACCGCCTATGGAAAACCCCAGCTAGAACGATCGATATCCACTTTTCTTATACCGCCCAGGCTAGAGAGGGCCCATTCCGAATTGAGGCCGAGGTAATAAGAGCGGGAAAAGATGACATTTTGTGCCGAGTGCAGCTTTCTGACCTAGGTTTAGAGGGTCGGATAGCAGCGATCGGGACTGGAATAGCTGTCCGGATTGTTTGAGTATTCAACTTGATCGAGGTGCTAAGAGCCTCGGAGGTTAAAAGGATTATGAAGCTTACAGTAGATGATCTTTTAGCAAGGCAAGAAATAGAAGATGTGATTTACCGTTACGCACGAGGCATTGATCGATTTGATCTAGAGGCCGTGCGTTCCTGTTACCACGCGGACGCTTACGATGATCACGGTGCTTTTAATGGTACTGTCGATGAATTTTTAGAAGCTGCCAAAGCTTTTCTCCCTAAATGGACGGCTACGCAGCATTTTATGGGAAACATGCTTATTGAAATAGAAGGAGACACAGCCAAAGCGGAGACGTACGCAGTCGCCTACCATCGACTTGAAGACGATGATGGTTCCGGAAAAGATGACATTATGGGTATTCGCTACGTCGATAGATTCGAAAAGCGGAACGGAGATTGGAAAATTTCACATAGGGTTGTTGTCACTGAGTGGCGAAGGGTTGATCCGGTCAAGGGTGCGCGAGGCAGAAACAAAATTGGTGTCTGGGGAAGTAGAGATTCTAACGACGCAATCAATTGGATTATGAATGCAGGCTCCCCAAACTAAAGGAAAAGACTAAATAGGAGATAAGGTATGCATGTAGGATATACAGCTGTTTTTCAGAATCCTGGAAACGCTCTTGATGACTCAAAAGTTTATGCAGAAGAAATGCGTTTATGCGATCTCGCTGTTGATTTGGGGATGTCTTCACTTTGGACAGTTGAGCACCATTTTGATGATTATACAATGTGTCCCAGTCCCGTTCAGTGGTTGAGTTATCAGGCCGGAAGACATCCGGATAC
>DKAI01000175.1:8468-32704 GCA_002450755.1 Deltaproteobacteria bacterium UBA6930 | reverse complement strand
GAAATAGCTCTTTTAGATCAGATGTCGAATGGCCGAATGATCTTAGGTCTTGGAAGAGGGCTCGCCCGTATCGAATACGAGGGCTTTAGAGTTGATATGAATACAAGTCGAGAGAGGTTCGTTGAGTACGCCAGACTTGTACTAGATGCTTTGGAGAAGGGTTACATGGAATATGATAATGAGTTTGGGACTCAGCCCAGACGAGAGATTCGCCCGACACCAAAATACACATTTAAGGGACGTACCTATGCAGCTGCAGTTTCTCCTGAATCGATGCCACTAATGGCAAGGCTAGGGATCGGAGTGCTGGTGATCCCTCAGAAGCCCTGGAAGGTTGTACAGGACGACCTGGAGGCGTACGGAAAGGTTTTTCGAGAAACGAATGGTGCAGAACCTCCTCCACCGTTTTCGGGCGGCTTCGTATTTGTGGATGAAAGTTCAGACCGTGCCGAGGAGATGGCAAGGACTTGGATTGGTGCAAACTATGCAACGGTGATGAGGCATTACGAATTTGAGGCAGGCCCACACGAGGGAGTCTCTGGATACGAGTTCTATACGAACATTACAAAGTACCTAGAAAAACACGGCAAACAGGGAGCAATCGACGATTTTGTAAACTTAATGCCATGGGGAACTCCTCAGCAAGTTCTAGATAAAGTTGAACACATAAGGGAAATGATTGGAACGAATGCAATAATGCCTGCGTTTAGTTACGGCGGCATGTCGTATCTAGATGCAGAGGCAAGTTTGAAACTTTTTGCGGAAAGGTGCTTGCCTGAAATAAATAGTTGGGAGGTAGAACCATTGTTGCTCCCCGACCGCTTGGCAGCCTAGTGCCCGTTTCAGGGAGATAGATCCTTTAGCAGTAGAGCTGCAGGAAACCTTTCAGGGTCGAGACCATCGATAACCCTTGGTTGTCCATACCATTCGATTGCCGGAGTTACTTCCGCAAGAGAGAGGAGCAGTTTTAATAAAAGCGCTTCTTCCTTAGGTAGCTCTCCAAGCTTAAAGCCTGACAGATGAATCAATGCTTTTTCAGCAAGAGGCAAGAAAGAGGAGTAAAACTCTTCGAGTTCATCCAGTGTTGAGTTCTGTCTTTGGCGACTTCTCTCGTTACTATTTGATAAGGCCCAACGAGAGCACCAGCATTCTAGCCTTTTAAATTCTTTTGGTAGCGATTGCGACGTCATGGAGTTTCTTTTTCATATTCTTGAACCCAGCGATTTACCGTATGAAAGTTATAACGGAGCGCCAGTTCGTGGTCATGATAAATGAATTCTCTAATGGTTTGTCGCTTTAAAGCAATCTGTATTCTTTCAAGAGTGTTCGTATCCTCGAGTACGGCATCGCGCAGTTCAACGATCGAGTTTTCTTGTCCGAAGCGTTCTGCTGCTGTCTGGGCTTCTCGGAGAAACCCCCGCATCTCCCAGTGCACGTTGTTAGCCGATAAGGGCCAAATCTGGTGCAAAAAATGCATCCCACCTCCTACAAAAAGTAGAAGGTTTGGAAAGAAAACAGCTATGTCGAATACCCACGAAGGGTCCTTCGTAGGGTTGATGTTTTCTGGTAATTGGTTCCCAGATTGATCACCATCCCCGCTGGTCACCGCAGCACCAGGGGAAAATCGATAAGCGAGTCCTTGAACGGGTCGCGGCTGATACTCTGGATTACCGGCTACCGAGATCTTGCGATGATGACCAGAAAGGTCTACGTCAAGTAACCTTCCGTGAGGATTGTTCGGTCCACAGAAAGAGTCTTTTACGGACCGTTTGTGCAATACCGGGACATGGTATGCTTCGGTAAAGGAATCAACCATGCACTTCCAATTCGTATCTATTTGACCTTCGTAGGAAAAAACCGCCTTGCCTTTTTCGAATGGATATCCAGATAAATTCCTCCCTTGTTTCCCTAAGAATTCTTCTAAGGTCTCATTGGGTGATTCTTGAAGATTGATAAAGATAAAGCCTTCCCAAACATCAACGGAAACCTCGGGCAAAGAAAGCGAGGAGCGGTCTAAGTCGTAAAATGCGTCTGAGTCGGGCACGCCTGTAAGTTCGCCGTCTAGATTGTATGACCATCCGTGAAATGGGCAGGTAAATACTCGACAGTTTCCTTCAGAAGACAGCTCAACATGGTTTCCTCGGTGCTGGCAAGTATTGTGATAAGCCTTAATTGCGCCAGATGAAGTTCGGGTTATTAGAATGCTTGCATCAAACGTTGGGATAGACTTTACAAAGAAAGCACCTGGTTTCGCGACTTGCTCGACTCTTCCAGCCCACAACCACGCGCGCCGGAAGATTGCTTCAAGTTCTTTTTCGTAGAAGTCTTCTTTCCAGTAAATGTCGGTTGGAATGGGGCCTGTGCCAAGTTCCGGGTGCTTTAACGTAAATCTTGTTTCAGTTGTATTCGACATGAACGGTGACCTCGTTACTATTTTTTTATATTGTATATGTGCCACTGTTTTTAGCGATAGAGAGCTTAATTAAAGAGGAGAGTTTAATGAGTTCAGTAGAAATTAATTGGGACGAGAAGATTTGTATCCATGCGGGAGAATGTGTAAAAGGCCTCCCTCAGGTCTTTAAGGTTGAAGATGGCAAATTCGTGATCGATCCAGGGGGTGCTTCTGTTGATGAAATTCGAGGGGTCGTTGCTAAGTGTCCTTCCGGGGCACTGAGTATAAAGTAGCTGGTCGGTTAGGAGTCGAGAACGAGGTGTTCTAAGTCGATTTTTGGTCTCTGTTCGTTGACGATATCGGCGACTATTTGAGCTGAGCCACAGCTTAGCGTCCAACCTTGGTGGCAATGGCCGGTGTTTAAGAAAAGGTTTGGGATGGGAGTTTCGCCAAGTAAAGGCGTACCTGTTGGGGTTACGGGCCGAAGGCCTGCCCAGAGAGTCGGCTTTGCTTTGTTGAAGGGCTCTTTCAAGTCTGGAAATACCGAAAGAGCGTTCTTGACTATGGCTGCGCACCTGGTCTCGTCAGGGGTTGTGTTGTAGTTGGTAATTTCGGCTGACCCGACGATACGCACTCTATTCCCAAGGGGAACAAGCGCATAAACGAGCTCGTCGTCAATTGTGGCCATTCGCGCTGGATTTGGCCATAAGTCGCTCGGAAAGGTTATCGAGACGCCCTTTACGGGGTAAATCGGCACGTGAATTTTTAATGGTCTGAGTAAAAAGGGAGATCGTGCTCCTAGGGCAACTACATATCGATCTGCTGAGAACGATCCACGAGTGGTGATAGCTCTCTCGATTTTTCCTTGCGAGTGTTCTAGCCGTACGATGTCCGTGTTTAGTCGAAAAACGGTCCCATTCCGCTTGCAATAGTTCGCTACCCCTCGCGTGAATTTGTAGGAATCACCGACTTCATCATCCGGGAAGAAGATACCCCCTGCAAGAAATTCAGAAGATTCGCCTAGTGCGGGTTCGATTTGCAGACACTCCGATGGAGAAAGAGCCCTCGAGTTCATTCCAAACTCTCGCATAGATTCGTTAAATGATACGGCGTTATCGAGTGATTCATTTTTTCTGAATATTTTCAAGGCGCCATTTGTGTTCAAATCATAGTCAAGATTCAATTCTTGGCGGACTTCTTTGAAGCACTGTTGACTATGGAGGGCGAGACGAAGATTGGCGAGTGTGTTATTTCGGAATCGATGATCGCTGCAATTTTTTAAAAAGTGGAAACCCCAACGCCAAATCCGGGGGATCACTGAGTATCTAACCAAGACAGGTGCACTTTCGTTTCCAAGCCAACTTAAAATCTTGCGAGGCATTCCTGGCTGAGACCATGGCATGACCTCACTGGCATGTACGATTCCTCCATTTGCATAACTAGCTCCTTGTGCAACATCGGAGGCTGAATCGAGAACTTCGACTTCGTGGCCGGCCTTTTGCAAGTAGTAGGCCGTCATAGTACCCAGAACTCCTGCTCCGAGAATTAAGATTTTCATTCTAAGCTTTTAGGGTCAGGGCTATTGGAGGAAAAGTGTTTCTCGTGTTTACGATCTGAAGCCATTTTAGCCATCAATAATAATGCAAGAATTGCAGCGCCTGAAGTTCCCACGAACATCGAGGGGTAACCAATTAATTCCACAACAGGCCCCATTCCGACGCTTCCAAGAGTAAAGCCAACATTAAAAGAACCGTTGTATAGGGCCATGACGGTTCCTCTAACTTTAGCATCACTCCATGCTACCGCGAGCGCATTAAATGCTGGATAGTAAAGCCCTTGTGCTGCTCCGAGAGCGACTCCCGGTATTATTAAACCAAAGAGAGAGATGTCTATGAGAAGTAGCGGAGCGATTCCGTAGAGAGCCATAGCCATGATCGCTACTTTTAAGTGCCCGTATTTGTCTGCCATTCCGCCCATTGCAAATCTAACGAAGGCGGAGGCGCAGGCATAAGATATGAAAAAGATACTCACTCGTTCGATGCCAGAATCGAGGGCCCAAGGTGCAGAAAAAGTAATACCCGCTCCAAAAAGGAGGCCCGCGAGAGCAGACACGAACCAGATAGGGTGGAGATTTTTTTTCTTCAAAACCTCTGTAAAAGGGGAGTCAACTTTTGTTTCATTAGGAGGGGGGAAATCAATGGCGAGTACGGAGATTCCTGCTAGTCCCGCAAAGATTGCGGTCCCCCAAAAAATGTTCTCCCAACCAATGGAGAGTGCGAGTGGTTCCGCGATAGCCGGAGCCAAAGCATTTGTTACGACCATCGTGGCTCCAAACCACCCAATCGCCTGCGAGAGTCGCTCCGGAGGCGCCAGATCAGCAGCGGTAGTGGAGGCGGCTACGAAATACAGACTGAAGCCAACACCTTGAAGTAGTCGGCCGAGGACGAGTAGTGGTCCCACTGTGTCGGCTAAGGCAAATAAACTGCAGCCGGCCACCATGCAAATTGATCCTACTAGCTGGAAAGTTCGTCGCCCAAGGCGGTCTACAAAGCTTCCGGTTATTGGGACGCACAGTACGCTCGTTGTCCAGGCTGCACCTGAGATCCAACCTATTGTTGAAGGCCCCGCACCTAGTTCTGTTTGAAGATATTTCGGCAAGAGAAAGTAGGTAGAAAAGGAAAAACCAAAAAGAACTTGCGCAAGAAGCAAGGTCATAAATGGACCTGTAAAGATACTATTTTTCAAGGACTTAATAGTAGTAACCTCAAGTAAGATCAATCCATTTTTGCCCGATTTAGGCGCTTTGGTAGTAGAGTAAGAGAAGTTTTTTCGGTCTTCCTTAAACTCTACGTCGCGCGACTACAGGTGCCGGCTAGGCTAGTTGGTCAAGTGCGTTTAGTTTAACGTGCTTGAGGCAGACAATTACGCTTGTAGCCGGAGTAGGATGATACGTCTTTGCTGGCAGAGTATAGGAATTGCGTCCGGGAGAGCTAGGACCCGGCAGAATGATGCGAGAAGCAATTGTAAAGGCCCGGGCTAACGTAGGGTTAGGCTACAAATTGAGCGGCTCGTTTTTCCTAGAGTCAAATAGAGCATTGGAGAAAAGCCATGAAGATTGGATATGTCCCGGACACACATTTTGGAGTTTACAATCAGGCTCTGCCAGAGCCTGAAGAAGTCGCTGATGCAGCAGAACATCTTTTGAAAGAGGGAGAGCTAGCTGAAAAGGTAGGTTTCGATGGTCTATGGCTACCTGAACGTCATTCACGCCCTGAAACGTTTTTTCCTAACACGACAACGTTACTGGCTGCTCTGGCTGCGCGAACCGAAAGAGTTGACCTCGTGACGGCAGTTATGATGCCGACCTTTCACCATCCTGTTCATTTGGCCGAAGAGTTGGCGATGATTGACAATCTTTCTCGTGGTCGACTTATCTTCGGCGCCGGTGTTGGGTATCACGAAGATTATTTTCGTTTATTCGGGGTCCCGATGGCAAAGCGCGGTCGTCGATTCGAAGAGACGATGAAAGTAATAGAAGGTGTGTGGACCAATGAACGCTTCAGTTTTGATGGAGAGTTTTATAAGTACGACGATGTTCTCCTTACCCCGAAACCCTTCCAAAAGCCACGTCCCGATATATGGATTGGTGCGGTAAATCCGGTTGCTTTAAATAGAGCCTTGGAATGGGATGGTTGGGTATGGTGGTTTCCTCCTGGAGTTGAGGAGACGGCACGTCTTGTTAACGAGATGCGTGAAAAAGCCGATAAAGCAGGACGAAAAAATTGGGTCTTTACGATGGGGCTTGATGGTTGGTTTGATGATGACGTGAAGCGTGCAAAGGAGAGGCACGGTCATCGTTGGGTAAGAGAGTACAGCTTTTATGAGCAAGAAGGTTTAGGGATGGAGGAGCGGGCAGGTGCCCAAGAGGCACTCGAAGAACGTTTCTTGACGTTGGGCGGTAAACAGCAATGGGTCGATTATTTAAGCAAAGTTAAAGAAGTCGTGAAGCCGGATTACATTGCTCTCAGAACTCGCAATCCTAAACCTGAAGCAGGCGGTTACTATCCTTCAAAGCAAGAATGCCTCGAGTGTATTGAGCAACTCGGAGGAATTATCGATCAGGTCTAGGAAGAGACACTACTTCCTTAAGAGTCGACCAGGGCGTGCACCTGTCAACTCTCCGTTGCTTTGAATGCATTTACCCGAAACGTAAGTCCCGACATAGCCCTCGCAGGTCTGTGTTAAGCGGGGCATCCCGGCGGGCAAATCGTTCAGTACGTGAGGATGGTGAATTTTTAGATTTTGATAATCTATCAAGTTGATATCGGCTACGTTTCCCGGGGCTAAGCTACCTCGATTCTTTAGGCCCAGTAGGCTCGCATTGTCGTGAGTAAGTTTTTTGACCACAAATTCTAGCGGCATATGGTAAGGGTGATCGTCTTCAAACTCCCTGACCCAATGAGTTAGCATATAGGTGTGCATGCCGGCGTCAACAATTTGACGAACGTGAGCCCCAGCATCAGATAGCCCAAGAACCGCAGATGGGCTCAAAATCATATCACGCATAGCATCCGAGTTCCCATCGGAGTAGTTGGTAACCGCGTACATTAAGAATGTGCGTCCGTCGTTTTCAAGCATTAAGTCGTAGGCTACTTCTCGAGGGTCTTGATTTCGTTGCTTTGCAATTTCTGAGATTGCATCTCCTTTGCTTGGTGTATACGAAAGGGGATGTCCCATTGCAGTTGTAGACTGCCAGACGGTCGGACTGTTGTAAATGATTGACATTCCTGTCGTGTTTGGATCCTTTTCTGAAAGCAATGTTCGTTTTAATTCAGGATCTCGTAACGCGTTAATCTTTTGTTCGAAAGACATAGCCTTTAACGGAGCAAAGCTCGGTAAATATTCAAAGGGATTGTCACCTTGAAAACTGAACAGAACGGAGGGAGGTCGAGCCGCGACCTGAGGAATAAGCCGGACACCTTCGTTTTGCGCAGTTTCGCAAAGGTCAAGTTGTCTTCTCCATTCAGATGGCTGGAGATTGTGCTGCACGAGTAAGAAATTTAATTTGCAGCCACTTTTGCGAGCAATTCGTTCCATTAGGAGAGTTTCTTCGAAGAGCACGTCCTTCTCGCCTGTTTCGCCAGCTACTCCACGGGGGACCATTTCGAGAAGGGCGTCGTGCTTTTGAATTTCTGTCGCGATGGCAAGGAGTTCTTCCTCACTGGCGTACGTGCCCGGTACAGGCTCTCCGGTGCTACTGCTAGCGTGAATTTCTGTTCGAGACGAGGAAAAACCTAGAGCACCATCGGTTATTGCTTTAGAGACAAGATCGGCCATAGAAGCTATCTCTTCACTGGTAGCAGGGTCATTGTTGGCCCCTCTGTCTCCCATTACGTAAGCGCGCACGGCACCATGTCCGATGTATGCGCCAACGTTCATTGTCCGAGGCATCGAATCGACTACGTCGAGATACTCACCAAAGGTTTCCCAGCCCCAAGGTAAGCCTGCAGAAAGAGCCTCTGCAGGGATATCTTCTACACCTTCCATAAGGCGTATTAAGAATTCGTGACGCTCAGGTGTAGCGGGAGCAAAACCGACACCGCAATTCCCCATGATTAAAGTAGATACTCCGTGCCATACAGTCGGAGCTAAGTCAGGGTCCCAAGTGACCTGTCCATCGTAGTGGGTGTGAATATCGATCCAACCTGGAGTTACCAAGAGCCCATTGGCGTCAACAACTTCTTTCGCCGAGCCGATGTCTTTGCCGATTGAGGCGATATGTCCGTTTTTTACTCCGATATCGGCGGTGAAGGTCTCAGAACCTGTTCCGTCTACTATACTTCCTCCTTTGATGAGAAGATCGAGCATGGGGTTTTCCTCCTTGATATCCTTCTCGTCAATTTACTAAGTTTCAAGTACTGAGTCTAACGTTAATGTGAAGGGGTCTTATGAAGCTGGTGCGTTTTGGTGAGATAGGAAAAGAGAAGCCGGGCCTTCTCGAAGAAGGCGGAATAATTGATGTTTCCGCTCAGGCACGAGACTTTGATGAGGAGTTCTTTGCGTCGGGAGGGCTGGTTTCCTTAGAGAATTGGAGGCGTAACTTAAGTTCCCCCCCAGAAATCCTCAAAGGGTCTCCTAGGTTGGCTTCTTGTGTTGCTCGACCTAGCAAGATCATTTGTATCGGGCTGAACTACCAAGATCATGCGAAGGAAGCTGGGGCTAAACTGCCTAAGGAGCCGATAATATTCTTTAAGTCAACCAGCGCACTCAGCGGACCAGGGGACGAAGTCCTTATTCCGAGAGGATCAAAGAAGGCCGACTGGGAAGTTGAACTAGCTGTTGTCATTGGTAAGAAAGCTTCTTATGTCGAGGAACATAAGTCTCTGGATTATGTGGCGGGCTACTGTCTCGCAAACGATTACTCCGAGAGAGAATTCCAACTTGAACGAGACGGTCAATGGGTCAAAGGCAAGAGCTCCGATTCCTTTGCACCACTTGGACCCTTCATGGCTACTACGGATGAGATTAGTGACATTGATAACCTAAGCATTTGGCTAAAAGTAAATGGCGAGATGAGACAAGATGGAACTACAGCTGACCTTATCTTCAAGGTGCCAAAGTTAATCAGCTACATTAGTCATTTTATGACGCTTTTGCCTGGAGATGTGATTTCTACCGGGACACCCGCTGGAGTTGGGTTGGGGATGAAGCCTCCGACTTTTCTCAAGCATGCGGACATTGTGGAGTATGGCATAGAAGGACTAGGGCAGACGCAACAAAGCGTGAGAGATTTAAATAAAAGATGAGTTCAGAGCTCGCTCAACGCAGGACTTAACGGCGCGAGTTGCGGAAAGGTGAAGATTGATGATAGACGTCTATTACTGGCCTACCCCCAATGGTTGGAAAGTTACGATCATGCTTGAAGAATGCGGTGTTGACTACAAAATCGTTCCTGTTGATATCGGTGGTGGTGATCAATTCAAACCTGAATTTTTGCGTATAAGTCCGAACAATCGCATGCCTGCCATCATTGACCATGAACCTCTTGGTGGGGGAGACTCTCTGAGTGTTTTTGAATCTGGTGCAATCCTGGAGTATCTCGCCGAAAAAACCGGGAAATTTATCCCTAAAGATGTCAAAAGAAGGTACGACTGCCTGCAATGGTTACATTGGCATATGGCAAATCTGGGTCCAATGATGGGGAATGCAAATCACTTTAAGAACTACGCAAAAAATATTACAGATGATCAAAACCAGTTAGTTTATGGAACAAATCGTTTTGTTGGAGAGGTGGATCGATTGTGTGGCGTTATGGATGCCCAATTATCTGTTCATCAATTTTTAGCAGGTCCCGACTATACGATTGCAGATATTGGTGCTTGGCCCTGGGCTAGACTCCTCGCTCGAATTATCGATGAAAACATTTGGGCAACATTTCCCAATGTTAAACGCTGGGTTAACGAGGTGAGAAGCCGACCGGCAGTAGAAATCGGGGCAAACGTCGGTAAGGAGTTAAATGAAGTCAAGAGGTCTCCCGAAGAAGAGAAAAAACGTAGGGATCTTTTGTTTAATCAAAGTAACGAAAAAGTAAGGCAAGCGAGAGAAGCAGCCCTTCGAATAAAGTAGTTTTTTGCCGCTCATTTCAGCTTCGCAATAGTTGCTCCTTGTTTAGACTTCAAATGTGAAGAGAGGCTGGTGGCTTTTAAGGTGGAGTCTGGGTACCTTGTTCAGATGACCTCATTTACGAATCCGACACGTGAAGAACTAGTTAGCCAGGCCTATGAGGTGGCAGCTCTGGTTAAAGGGTTCGAGCTTGAGAGCAATAGTCTCAGGTCTCTTCATTCCGAAAGTATTAAAGCACTCTCCGAAGCTAATCTTTTTAAAGTGATGCAACCGAGGCGGATTGGGGGTTACGAAAAAGACATAGGGACAATGCACGCGGTGGTTCGAGCTTTAGGCACAGGCTGCATTTCTACGAGTTGGGTCTACTTGGTGATGACCGGCCACACATGGATTTTGGGTATGTTTTCCCCTGAGGCGCAGGACGATTTGGCGGAAGATGATCCGGAGACCAGGCTTCCCGGGACCTTGGCCTCAAATGGGAAAGCGATTCCTGTGGATGGAGGGTTTAGGGTTAGTGGTCAATGGCCTTTTGCAAGCGGATGCGATCATGCTCGGTGGGGAATGTTCTGCGCTAGACAGGCGGATTCTGCTGACAAAGAACCCAAACATATCCATTTTCTAGTGCCATCTACAGACTATCGAATCGAAGACACTTGGTTCTCTATGGGGCTCCAGGGGTCCGGTAGCAAGGATGTAGTGGTAGACGATGTTTTTGTACCGGAGCACCGTACAGTTCCGACTGGAACTTTGTTTGGTGGTGCAAGCCCTCATGCCGAAATTCATGCAACTGATACATACAAATTCCCGGTTCTTCCAACACTTATCTATCTCCTTACTGCACCGGCGTTAACGCTCGCGCGAAGAATTTATGAGACATATGTAGAGCTGACCCGAGACAGGCGCGATCGTTATGACGGGAGCAAAAAGTCTGTGAAGGCGACAATGCAGATGAGAGTCGCTGAATCTTGGGGTGAAATTCAATCGGCTGAAGCGTTGGTGGGTGAGCTTACCAGGGGATTCGATAGAGCTCTTGAAACGGGTATTTCTCTTACGATGGAAGAACGGGTCGAATTTAAATGGCGGGCCGCCTACGCGATTAGGTTGTGTAGAAATTCAGCAGATCGAATTTTTGATGCCGCTGGGGCCCATCATATTTATGAACGTTCTCCTATTCTCTCTCTCTACCAGAGCCTCCAAACGGTTTCGCACCACGGTGCCGCGGACTACGACAATAACGGTTCAAGTTTCGGAAGTCAGGCTTTGGGTAACGGTCCTGGAACGTGGTTGGTATAAGCAACGAGGATAAAGATCGGTTGAGTCTTATGGTTCGTGAGATCCAGAATCTAATTCTTGAACGCAATGAATACGAAAGAAACGATGCCTTGGAAGGTGTTATAGAATGCAACGGAGAACTGTCCGAGAAAAGGATGCTCCTCAAGAAGTTCTGCACTGACAAAGGCATTCCTTTTCCAAAACAAATTTAATTGGGAGATGCACCAGTATGACTGGACGACGTGTTGCGATTGTCACTGGTGGAGGTAAGGGGATCGGACGAAGCTCCGCCCTTGCCTTGGTCCGGAAGGGCTACTCGGTAGTAATAGCCGGAAGGGACGAAGGCAGTCTGGCCGAGACGAAAGCTCTCTGTCAAGATCCGGGAGAGATTCTTGTGGTGGTTACGGATGTGACGGATCAGCTGTCTGTTCAGAGCCTCTTTAATGAGACGAAGCGCGCATATTCCCGCCTTGATCTTCTTTTTAACAATGCGGGTATTGGAGCTGCGAGTAAGGCCCTCGAGGATTTGTCCCTTGAAGAGTGGAACAAGGTGGTTAACACGAACTTAACAGGAAGTTTTCTGTGTACACAAGAAGCTTTCAAGATGATGAAATCCCAGAAGCCTAGAGGCGGGCGCATAATTAACAACGGCTCAGTCTCAGCTTACGCCCCGAGACCTCACTCAGCACCTTATACATCGACAAAGCACGCTATTACTGGACTTACGAAGTCAACTTCTCTTGATGGACGAGATTATGATATTGCGTGCGGGCAGATAGACATCGGCAATGCCGAAACGGCTCTTACTGCAAAGATGAGCGCAGGGATAATTCAAGCGAATGGATTAGTAGAGAAGGAGCCTGTTTTCGACGTTGAACACGTTTCCGATGCTCTCCTTTACATGGCTGGCTTGCCTCTAGATGTGAACGTTCAGTTCATAACGGTAATGGCGACAAAAATGCCTTTTGTTGGAAGAGGGTGAGTTGGCCAAATTCAATAAGTCGGCATGTTTCCCTTTCGTTTCGATTGCCCTGATTTCAGGGTTGATTAGCTGCGCGACGGTACCCCCGCGTGGTCAGGAGAACATTTGTGAAATATTTAGGCAATATCCCTCCTGGTACGACTACAGCCATCAGTCTGAAAAGAAGTGGGGTACGCCAAAGCACATTCAAATGGCGTTCATACGGCAAGAATCTAGCTTTGTGGCCAATGCGAGACCTCCCTTCAAGTGGTTCCTCTTTATCCCTCTCGGTCGAGGTTCGTCTGCCGAAGGCTATGCACAAGCCCAAGATGCGGTTTGGAAAGAGTATGAAGCTGAGCGAGGCAGTCTCTTTCGTGGGAGAAGTGATATAGAGGATGCGTTGGATTTTATTGGTTGGTACAACAATAATAGCCATCAACGGCTAGGCCTGGGAAAACAAAACGCCCGGGAACTTTATCTCGCTTATCACGAGGGGCAATCGGGCTACCGGAGGAAATCTTTTCAAAGGAAGCCGTGGTTGCTTAAAGTCAGCGAGCGAGTCGAAAGGAAAGCTCAGGCCTACAAATCACAGTTGGCAGGCTGCGAAGCCGAATTTCGTTGCCGCAAGTTTTGGCAGTTTTGGCCGTTTTGCTCTTAGTTTAGAGGTTATTTTCTCATATATTTAATATTTTACTTTAACTAAATAATCTAAAGTATTAAATATAAAATGATTTGTGAAATATTAAAATATAACTGATGAAGCGAGACGAGAATTGTATTTCTCGAAGAAACGAAATACATTGGGCTTAGTCGAGGCCTACCAACTGGTAAGATAGCCTCTTTGATCAATGCTTAAGGAGACAATGCATGAAGGTTTCGATGTTCCATCTAATGCCCTACAGGGACGTGCCTGACGACTTTGAGAAGACCCATCGGTCGGCGTGGTTCACGGTAAAATGGTCAGAATTTGCAGATGCTCAAAAAGTAGTTGACTACTACAAATGGACCCTCGACGAACTAGGCTACGCAGCTGAGCTTGGTTTCGATGGCGTTTGTGTAAATGAACATCACCAGAATTGCTACGGCTTTATGGTAAATCCCAACATGATGGGTGCAGCTCTTGCGAAAATGACGGAGCACCTAGGTACGGCACTGGTTCAGCTTGGCATCACGCAACCTTTTCTTGACCCGCCGATTCGCGGTGCTGAAGAATACGCGATGCTCGATTGTATGAGCAACGGAAGGGTCGTCGCAGGAATGCCGGTTGGTATCGGAGGCGACTATGCATTTAGCTATGGAAAGTCGCCTGTGGAACAACGGGGACGTTACCAAGAAGCTCACGATCTTATGAAGAAGGCTTGGATTGAAGAAGATATCTTTGCCTGGAATGGCAAGTACTTTCAATTGCCGATGGTGAATTTGTGGCCGCGTCCCGTACAGGATCCCCATCCTCCGATTTGGGTCCCAGGTATTGCGAGCCCATCGACTTGGGATTTTACTACCGATAATGACTATTTATATGCAGCTTTGACCTACGCTGGCATCTCCGGTGCTCAGTACGCCATCGATGGGTACTGGGATACCGTCGAGAAAAAAGGAAAAGAACAAAATCCCTATAGGTTGGGATTTTTATTGCCAGTAGGTGTGGCGGCGACAGATGAAGAGGCTGATAGAATATATGGTCCTGCGTCGGAGTACTTTTATCACAAGATGTTGCGGCTACCGGACGAAATGGTGGCACCGCCAGGGCATATGACCTACGAGAGTACTAGTAACTTTATCAAAAATCGACCGGTTCCCTCGAATCTAGAATTAACGGATCATGACTATAGTTATTTCAAGGAGAAGGGTTTCTTAATAACTGGAAGTCCTTCTACGGTAAGAGAAAAAATAGCGGAAATTTGCAAGGATAATCATATCGGCAATCTCATGGTACTTCTCCAGTTTGGCAATATGAGTCATGAAGCTACGAAAGAAAATATCCGATTATTTGCTGAAGGCTGCTTACCTCATCTTCAACCCATTTGGACTGACGAGGACTGGGAGAATCGTTGGTGGCCCCAAGGTGCTGTGCGCCCGGGCGCGGAGGTTTAAGGAGCATGCCGACACCGACAATCGAAAGCGTAGAAGTTCTTGGCGGACGGTTAGAGATGCAAGTAGCCGTGATGGGTGAGGGCGAACCTCTCGTCTATTTGCACAGTGCAGGGGGGCTTAAGTGGGACTCCTTTATGGAGTCATTGGCCGAACGGTATAAGGTATATGCTCCGTACTATCCGGGTACTCACGTCTCCGATCCCCACGCTATAGAACATGTAGAGGTCTTATGGGATGCTGTCCTAGCTTATGATGATCTGTTGGACCAACTCGGCCTTGAATCGTGCCGACTGGTTGGTTGGTCGTTCGGAGGAATGCTAGCCTGCGAGCTTGCAGCTCAGCGGCGCGAAAAAATAAGCAAGCTCGTAGTAATATCTCCGGTGGGTCTGTGGCGTGATGATGCTCCTTATAGCTGTGCAACTTTTACTGCTATCCCCGCAGAGGATCTACCGGGAATTCTGTTCCACAGATTGGATGCGCCCGAGGTTAAGAGATACTTGGCCGTACCGGATGACCCGATTGCAGAAGCTGAAGCAAACCTCGCATTGGTTTGGGCTTTGGCTTGCACATGTAAGGTAATTTGGCCAATACCCGACAAGGGTCTCGATAGAAGAATTCACAGAGTGACAGCTCCAAGTCTTGTTGTCTGGGGAGAGCACGATCGCTTGATTTCCTCAGTCTATGCGAAAGAATTTGGTAACGCACTTCCAAACAGCGAGGTGTTCATTTTGTCGGATACTGGACATGGACCTCTTCAAGAGGATCCGGATAAGGGTATTCCAAAGGTTCAAAGTTTTCTCGCTTAAAACTATAGAGGCTCGAATATTTGGGTGAAGTAAGAGTTGCGGTTACGGGTGCACTCGGAGTCAATGGAGTTTTTGTGATTCGTTCACTCCTCTCCCGAGGAGTAAGTGTCCTCGCAACGAGTCATAGAAATGACTTCTCTTTGGCCAGAGATTTAATAGACCTTGTGGAATTTTCCAAGGTCGATGTCACTCAATATGAAGAGCTGCTTGAACCTTTTGAGAGGTTTAAGCCCGATTCAATAATTCATCTCGCTGCAATATTACCGGTCGAAGCTCAAAAGGATCCACATCGCGGTTTCGAGGTAAACGCAATGGGAACAGCGAACGTATTGAAGGTAGCTAGAGAAGTTGGAGTTACCAGGGTAGTTTTTACGAGTTCTAAGGCTGCTTACGGAGAAGTTCGCGGACGCCATGCTCACCCATGGTACGAACCGATAGGTGAGAACGATCGTTGTCACCCTTGGGCAGTATACGATTTTACAAAATTAGCGTCTGAAGGGATCGGAGAGAACTACGCTCGCACCGGAGGCCCCGAGTTCGTCTCTCTAAGATTCGCGACCATTTTTGGTCCCGGCAAGGTCGGTAAACATGGACCGATGTCAATCGCTTCGGCGATTGTTGAAAATGCGGTTAATGGAGTCAAGACCAATATTTTACAGGGAGCCGATCAGCAAGACGACTACATCTACGCGGTGGATGCCGCAGATGCGATTGTAGATGTCACTCTTTTTCCGAATGAATTGGAACATACCGTTTACAATATTGGTTCAGGTCGAGGGACCTCGTTAAGGGAGTACGCAGATATCGTAAAGTCATTTGTGCCTGATGCGGAAATTGAGATTGGTAGTGGATTAGATCACATGAACTTTGGAGTGTCCTATTATTCAGTTTTCGATTGCACGCGTGCACTAGAGTTTGGCTTTACGCCACCCGAAGTGCGCTCCGGAATAAGTTCATTTGTAAAAGAATTAGAGAAAGAACGAGATCGATCTTAATTTCTCGAAGGAATGCCAGGTTGTTTAGCCGGAAGTCTCTGACCCCCTGGTAACACTGCGGGTCGTTTCGACATCGCCGTGAAAGCTCTTGAATGATTCGATTGTGGAAAAGTGGTGAGTGCTTGAATAAGAAGCACACGCGTCCTCAATCAGAGTCACTTCAAAATCTCTGTCTGACAGCTCTCTCGCTGTCTGGCCAACGCAGCAGTCGGTTACGAGTCCTGTGACTGCGATCGACGTGCAACCGCGACTTCTTAAATCCTCGGCTAAAGAAGAGCAAGCAACGGTGCCTGTTGTGTTCTTTCGAATTACAGTTTCGCCTTCTATCGGTTTAATGCGTTCGTCCGTTCTTGCATCTCTGTCGTCCAGGTAGGGCATTACAACCTGACCAGTAGAAGAAATGCTCGCTTCATTTATTCTACGCATGTGAAAAGACAAGTCAGATCCATCTGGTTTTAGGGAACCCATCTCTGCAAAAAATATAGCTTTATTGGCAGCCCGAAATGCCTCCAGGAGCAATTGTATGTTCGGTATCACCTGTGCATCTACACGCTTAAAGAAATCCTGAATGTCTAGACCGATTGTGGCTGGATCTGCAGCTTCTGAGGGTTTTACGAAACAGGCTTGTACGTCGATTATTATTAAGGCGTCTTGCATTAGAAAATTATCCACTAAATCTAGGAATGTTCCAGTGTCTCTTTTTTGACAAGCTAGAATAAGGCGGGAGGGTAAATGTCTTTATCGTATTCAGCAGCCAGATATTCGGTCCGTCAAGATCTCGAGCAAGCGCATCAACGCCTCTGGGCTAGTTTGTCGGCGCCTGGTACATGGCTTACTTCTGCCGAAAGAATTGAAGTAGCTAGTCAGGCGCGGTTGGCCCGACATGATGGAACATTAGAAAGAAATTCTTCCATTTTGTCTCAAGGATTACTCGAAGTGGCGAAGGTCGTAGGAGGGAATCCCAAGTCTATTAACCGAATTTGGTTCGACGAAATTGTCCCCAAAAAGCTAAGCGTGGAAAGATATGTCGAAGCTGTGGGTGTTATTGCTCGAAGTGTGAGCGTCGATGTGTTTTCGAAAGGTCTCGGTCTGTCTTTGCCAGACTTCCCCGAATGGCAAGATGGTTCGCCAACTATGGTCCGTCCCGCCACTGCGAAAGTTGATGTTGGTTGGGTTCCAATGATACCTAACGGTAGGGAAGGTGGCCAAGAGGCGATAAAGGTATTTGGTGGAGTCAATGCCAACGTGATCAGGGCGTTGAGCTTAGTGCCGGATGAAGTAAAAGGACTTCTAGATCTTTTAGAGCATCAATATATTGAAGATAAGAAAGTTACAGACCCCAGTTACGAATCGAATAGAGGGATTTCCCGAGCACAGACGGAGCTCCTTGCTGGTCGTGTCTCTGCATTGAATGATTGTTTTTATTGAACCACTGCACACTCAGTGTTGCTCCGTGGGAGTAACGGGTTCGATGGGCCAGATTCCGCGTTGGCGGCTATAAGCGGTGCTGATTGCGAGACTGGGGTGGCGTCAGGAGCAGCTATCTTGGCTTTTGCCGAGGCGATAATGGAGAGTGATGAGAAAAAACTTGCTTGTGCTCGAAATGTTATTCTCGACCAACTTGGGGAAGGTGGTTTAGTCGAATGTTCGGCCGTTGCTGCCAATTTTAGTCAAATGGTTCGAATAGCGGACTCAACAGGCATCCCTCTGGATCCTCCTTTGATGAGCATGGCCGATCCCATTCGAGATGTCTTGAAGATTGACAACTTTGAATCCGCGAAGAATACGATTTAGGAAGGTAGTAATGTAGTAACGCTTACTCGGTTTGTGCTTTCACGAAGTATGAAGGTGAGTACCGTATGGAGCAAAGAATGTTGCTAACACAATCGTGTATTAATGGTGGGTTTGAAGGCTAGGAACGTTTTTTGAAAGGATTGTTCACTATACCTACTCCGCTCAAAACCAGGAGACCTCCGGCTATCTCTATTGTGGTAAGTCGGTCGCCCAAAAAGATAAATCCACACGCAATCGCGAAGAGTGGAACCAAGTAGGCGGTTGCGGAAGCCTTCAGGGTGGAGCCTCTGCGTAAGATTTCTGACCACATAAGAAAAGGGATTGCGAGTCCTGGTATTGAGCCGTAAAGAAGGGATGCAACTCCTAACCCTGTGACTTCAGTTGAGTCTAGTCCTTCATGCCAAAAGCTTACCAAGCTTAGGCAGACGAATGACATTGCGAGTTGTACGGCAACAAAGAACGGAGCATTTGGACCCAAAAGGCCAGACTTCTTTACCAACACTGAGCCAGAAGCCCACGTGGCTGCAGCAAGTAAGATCGAGATTAGGCCTATGGGGCTTATAGTAGATGCGTCAGCCGTGGTGGGGGACGCAATCAGAGCAGCACCGCCAAAGCCTAAAAGGAGTCCTATGAGGCCTCCTGAAGTTGGAGATTCTGCTAGAAACGTTCTTGCAAAAATGATCATAAAAAATGGCATCGTATTGACCAAAACTGAAGCCAAACTCGCTGACACATATTGGAGGCCAAAAGTAAAGCAAATGCTTGAAACCGTTGTTAGGTGAAAAGAAATCCAGAAGATCGCAATCCATTCTCTTTTTGTTTTTGGAGGAGGGAACCCAAAAGTAAGGGAATAAAGAACGAGAACTAATGCAGCTATACCGTTTCTTAATGCTGAGAGTGTGAATGGGTCGAAGGTATCAAGAGCAACCTTCATGGCTACAAAGTTTGATCCCCAGAGAAATGAGACGATAAACACGAGAGCAAGAGTTGGAAATTTGGCGCGGGCCATATCGGAGGCTTTTGTTTGATTCATGTTCCGGACTATTCGATGTTGAGCAGTTAGTTATTCAACTTCGAAATTAATTTTTCCGAAGACGCCGTAATCCGCTTCATAGGCCCCAGGTTCTGCTTTTTTAGGTTGGCCCAACGCGCCACCCAGGATAATCATTCCCTTCTCTATAGGGTAGCCCTGAGAGAGGATATGATTGATGGCCCAGTATGCGCCCTCCCAGAGTTCGTCAGAGCCCGGAGACTCATAGGAATGAAAGAGTTCGCCATTTCGAGTCATAGATATTGTCAATTGAGAGAGATCAAGATCGGGGGAGTTCTTGGAACCGAGTAAGTATGAGGTAGCTAACATGTTAACTGCCACTAGATCTTCTGGGATCAGTGGATCCATTGATTTCAGCGTGACATCGGGTAATTCGATCGCCGCACGCAAATAAGCAATGGCTTCTTTTGCGGACAAAACCTCTTCCAAGGGTTCTGTTAGATCTACTCCCATTTCAAAAGCGATTTCAGTCTCAAGCCAAAGTAATCGGTAGTCGCTAAGCTTCAAAGTAGGAGAGCCGGTAAGTCTTCCTTGTGAAGGGAGTACGCCTGTTGTAGGTGTTTTCAGGCCAAAGCTTTCGCGAGATGCCGAAGTAGTGAATCCTGCCTTGTAACCTCCCGGTGCCAAGCCTTCCAGTCTATGCTGAACGAATAATTTTTGAATCCGGTAAGCACTTTCAAAGCTTATGTCGGGTAATTCGGCTTTAACAGAAGGCAACGGCGACTTGCTTTGATCGGCTTCGATTAAAGTTCTTGCGATGGTTTGTTCAGCAATTCTTTGCTCGCTCGTGTTATTTGGGCAACCTGTGATGAGCAGAAGAACCAACAAGCCGAAAAGAGAGAAGCATAGTTGACGATTCATAACGTACCCCTTACGAGATGGGTTCCTTCAACTAAATTCTTCAGCTTTTGGAAGGCTAGATAGCGAGGAAGGGCGGAAAAGCCGCAATCTGCAGTTGCACTAAGTCGATTCTCGGGAATAAATTTCAGACAAATTTCGAGCCGGCGAGCAACCTCTTCCGGTGGCTCGAGCCAAAAATTTTTCACATCGATGACACCAGCTGCGATATCAAACCGAGTCGATAGCTCTTTTGTTAGTTCCACGTCCACTAGCCCTCTATTAGCAAATTCGAGCATCAATTCATTACATTTGAGTGGTAAAAGATATTCGATTAGTCGATTTAACCTTCGATCAGCCATAGGTCTGCCAGCATTATTTCCAAAGCAAACGTGAAGACATGAGCGAACCGCGAATCCTTCAAAAAGGCGATTTGTTACCTCGAGAACCTCTGATTTGATTTGGCTTGGTTCTAGTCGGGTGATACCGGGTTCGTCGAGCTGAATATAATCTGCTCCTTCCTCTACCAAGAGAGCTATTTCGTTTCTGAGTACGCGAACTAAAGAGTCGATAACTCGTTCTTTTTGAGTATCCTTGGTATTTATCGAGCCTGCAAAGGTAAATGGGCCTGGAAGTGCAATCTTTTTGGCTTTATGGGGTACTAACTTTTTAAGTCGTTTGAACTCTTCGAGTATTCCTAATCCTCCCGGTGCTTCGATATCATCCCGGACTCGAAATGAGGGAGCCATGTCGTAGCCCGGAATTCCTAGTCTTCTGGCCGGCTCGATCCGTTCAAGCCCGGTAAGTCGCTCGAACACCTCGTAGACGAAGCGTTGTCGAGACAGTTCACCATCAGTAAAGATGTCGACACCCGCACTTTTTTGATCGCCTACCACTATCCGAGTGGCGTCTTCGAGCAATTCTTCGGCGTCGTGCGTGCCCAATTCGCCGGCCCTTTTTTTACGGTGCATTGCAATGTACCAGCCTGGCGCTGCGTAGGAGCCTACGCCGAGTGCTGGTATTGAAGGAATGTCCGGTTTCCACATGCTGATATCCTACATTGAGATCGATTACGGTCCTCGGATTTGAGACGAAATAATATGAAACCGAGTTGAAGTGAAAGTAGCGTGTTCGGCCCCGGTTATAGATGATTTCAATGGTTATACTGAGAGCATTGTGTGCCCTCGTAGCTCAGCAGGATAGAGCGGCCGCCTCCTAAGCGGCAGGCCAGAGGTTCGAATCCTCTCGAGGGCGCCATTAGCGGGTAGACGCCATGATTTAGCGATAATGTGGAAGAACCTCTTTGCCTACTTTTTCGATCATCGCTTTGAGCTCATCGAATGGCAATAGTCCTTGGTCTCCTTGCCAAATAAACCATTCAGGATTTCCAGCTTCAATTAGCTTGTCGAGACCTCGACGTATATCATCAGGAGTGCCTGCTAGAGCGAAGTTAGAGTCGATCATCCTCTCCGTGGTGCATTCACTCAAAGGAAGCGGTTGATCACCGTATTTCCGATTGTCCTCTTCAGTTCTAAATCCCTCAGTGAAACCAAATTGATGAAAGAAATTTCGGAAGCCGTATCCTACCATTCCTGCCGTCAATAGCTTTTTTGCGTTTTCCATGTTGTCGGCGCAATACATACCGCGGAGAACGCCAATAGATTCTCCAAAGGTCACGTCTCTTCCTACGGTCTTAGCTTCTCGAACGTGTAGCTCCGCTAAGTGTCTGACTCTGTCATGGTCAGCCACGAATATAGTCGGAATAATTCCCTCCCGGGCACACCATCCTATCGTCTCGTCACTTGCCGAGAATGCCTGAAAAAGTCTCGGGTGGGGCTTCTGGTAAGGTTTAGGCACGATATCTATAGCCTGCACGTTTCCGTTTTCCCCAATTTCGCCCGGAGATCCATGCGTCCTAGTCCATTCGCTGGCGCCCCAGGGCGTCCCCTCTTCGTAGGGGAAAGGGTACTGGTAATGTTTGCCTTTAAATCGAAAAGGCTCGTCCTTCCATGCGAGTTTCAAAATCTGAAAAACCTCTTCAAAGGCTTCTCTGTTGTTTTTATCGACTTCACTTTGATCACTAAGTGTTGCGCCAATGTTGAGCTTTTGAGCCATTTGGTTAAGCCAGCGCGACTGATAGCCCCGAGCGAATCCGACATGGGTCCGACCTTTAGTTAGTTGGTCAAGCCAGGCGATTTCGAGCGCGAGGCGCAAGGGATTCCAGCCTGCTAGCACGTATCCAATTGGACCAACGCTAAGAGTACTAGTGTGATGGATTACGTGTTGTGTGAGTACAGGGAGGCTGCCGAATTCCATTCCTTCGGTGTGAAGGTGATGCTCAGGAAATCCTACGCCAGTAAATCCGAGGTCCTCAGCCATTTTGGATATCTCGACGACTTCGTCGAACATCTTCTGTATCCGCTCAGTGTGATGGGCGATGGGTCGTAGTGCTTTTCGCTCTTCAGGCGTAGCAGGGATGGAGGGAAGGAAAAAATACATGAACTTCATCTGGAGCTCCTCTGTTCAATAAGTAGTATCCCTTATTGGCCAGTCGTTTCCACCATTTTAAGTGCTCCAAAGTCAAGTAGAACCGATGGAGGAGCTGAAAGTAGCTAGATGAAGGTTTCAATCGGTATTGGAGGTGCTGCAATCGCCTCGGGCGAAGCAGCGCGGAGAGAAGCTGAATTCGCTCGCGACGCCGAGAAACTTGGTGTGGATGTCGCATGGAGTGCCGAAGGGTGGGGCACAGACGCGGTCTCTCCAATTGCCTATCTAGCTGCAATCACGCGGAAAATCCGTCTTGGTACAGGGATAATGCAACTAACGGCTCGAACACCTGCGATGACTGCGATGACTGCGATGACTTTGTCGGGCCTGACTGACGGACGCTTTGTTCTCGGGCTTGGAGCGAGTGGGCCACAGGTTGTCGAAGGCTTACACAACACGTCTTTTCGGAGTCCGGTTAAACGGATGCGTGAAACCCTCGAAATCATGAAACAGGCTTTTCGGGGTGACAAGCTTGCCCTTCAGGGCGCACATTATCGGTTGCCTCTGCCAGGAGGGGAGGGGAAGAAGATGAGGCTCGCGTTTAAGCCTACGTCTATACCAATCTACCTAGCCACGGTAGCACCTCGTGGGTTGGAGCTGTCAGGTGAAGTTGCGGATGGTTGGCTGGGAACGTCATTTATGCCTGAATCGAGTGAGGCTCATTTCAAGTTTCTCAGAAGAGGCGCAATAAAACGGAAAGCTGGGCTTGGCGCGATCGATCTCTGTTCGGGTGGTTCAGTGTGCGTAAGCGACGATCTGGCATCGGTAATAAGAGCCCGAAAAAACCAGATGGCCTACACGCTCGGTGCAATGGGTTCTCCTAAAACTAACTTTTATTTCAGGGCGTACTGTCGAGCTGGTTTCGAGGACGATTGCAAGGAGGTCCAGTCCCTTTGGCTCAAAGGAAACCGGGAGGAAGCTTCTCGACGAGTTCCAGAGGAAATGATTCTCAGGACGAATTTCTTTGGAAATGAAGAGATGATTCGTAACAGGATCAAGCTCTATCGAGACGTAGGCATAACAACCTTGAGGATGGACCCGTTGGGGCGAACATATTCTGAACGTTTAGACACCCTTGAGAAAGCTGTTTCATGGGTTCGAGATGAAACGCTTAAAAATAAGGAGCCTCGAGAGACATGAGCATAGTTCTTTACCACTGCCACGAAGCACGATCTATGCGCTCTTTGTGGCTTCTAAACGAGTTGGGTCTTGATTTTGAACTTGTTGTGATGCCTTTTGACATCGAAAAGCTTCGAACGAAGGAATATCTCGCTATTTCCCCTCTGGGACGTGTCCCTTGTTTAATCGATCAAGGAAAAGTTTTGTTCGAATCAGGAGCTATCGCACAGCATCTTTGTGAAAGTTACGACCAAAACGGTCTAGGAAGATCTCCAGGAAACGCTGAGAGATCTGAATGGCTTCAGTGGATTCATTTTTCTGAAACGATGGCTGTTCACGGTGCCAGCTTAGTTCAGCAAAATATAATTATTGCTAATGAAGCGGACCGATCACCTCTAGTCCAAAAACTTGAACTTCGGCGTCTTGAAAAGTCAATCGAGGTAATCGATCAAAGGGTATCGGATTCAAATTTTCTCCTTAAAGGAGGGTTTTCAGCCGCTGATATTGCTGTGGGCTACAGCCTTCATCTTGCGAGGTTGTGGACCGATCTAAAAGCTTTCGTTGGAGCTTTTGGATATTATCAAGTTCTTTCGTCAAGACCCGCGTTTAAAGCCTCATTGCCGCCAAGTTCTGACTTTCCTGAGCCTTCTTAAAGGTACTAGTCCACTTCTCCGTTCTTTAGGAATAATAATTGTACGCTGTGAAGGAGAAATTTTATGTTTGGAGAATATACGTCCTTCAAATG